>JBBQAD010000102.1:0-9038 GCA_038315885.1 Fibrobacteria bacterium
GCTGGGGCAAGTTGCTCTGCAATGGAACAAGGCTGAGGAAGCCTATGCTTTCTTCGTACAGGCTGCGCGCTCCTGCCCTGTAAAACGGGAGATTCTGGAATTGTTGTGGAAGGCCGCAGGTCAGGCTGGCAAATTGGAAGCTGCAAAACTCATCTTCGATCATGCCATAGCCTGTGAACCGGCTTTGAAATCTCTTTTGTCAGCCCAGCAAGATTGGAGTTCAGTAAAATAGGCCTTTGTTTGGAGTCTCATTTTAAATAAGGGTAGAATGGGTATCAGGGGTTTATGCTTTCGATAGCCATTATTACCAAAGACGAAGAAGCCAATCTTCCCACTTTGCTGAAAAGCCTAGAGACCCTACGCTCTAATTTATCCATACAAGTTGTGCTTGTTGACACTGGCAGTCAAGATGCAACTGTATCCCTGGCCGCTGCCTGGGGAGCACATTGTCATACCTTTAAATGGATAGACGACTTTTCTGCCGCAAGAAATGAATCACTGCGATATTGTGTGATGCCATGGATTCTCTGGCTAGATGCCGACGACCGCTTAACACCGGAGACTGTGAATTGGTTGAGCACAATGCTGGCAAGATTTCCCAATGACCATGTAGGCACTTTTTCAATTCATTCTCCCCAGGCCAATCTCTCCGAAATCGTTTTTAATCAGATCCGGCTTTTTCCCAATCATCGTGGGATACACTTCGAAGGTCGAATTCATGAAAGTGTCTCACCCAGTCTGCGCCAGATGGGCTTTAGCGCAATCTATACGCATCAAAAAATTTTACACAGCGGTTATGGCGATGAAAAAATTCTTCTGAAAAAGCATCAACGAAATATTGTTCTACTGGAACAGGAAATTGCAGAAAAAGAAGGAAAGCAATTACGCGCGCCTGCTTCTATCTACTTTGCGCTGGCCCGAACCTACCATGTACAGAACCAACTTCAGGCTGCTGAGCAGCACTACAGAAAAATATGTATCTCTGAAACTACATTTCAGGAAAATCCCGATATCTTTCTCGCGGCCCATCTGTATCTCGGCCAATGTCTTGGTTTTCAAAGCCGCTGTAGTGAAGCTCTAAGCTGGATGCTGCTACACTCTGAAAAAGGAAAACAAAACGCCCAGTATCAGTTTGAACTGGGTAAGCTGCTATATGTTGAAGGAAAAATTGAGGCAGCCAATACATGCTTTAGCAATTGCCTATGTTTGGGGCCTTCACAATGGAGCATCCCAACTGAGTGGAACAGTATTTTTGAAGGAGCCAGACAACTGCTCGGAAATTCAGCCTCAGAAAAAATTCCCTTGACTGTCTGCACTATCATAAAAAATGAAATGCCCAATTTACCTGCCCTCATTGATTGTATCGATTTCAATCGGATAGAATGGATTGTAGTGGATACCGGTTCCACCGATGGAAGCGTGGAATGGCTTCGATCAAAAGGAATTTCCGCTAAAGAAGTACAATGGAATAATGACTTTTCACAAGCCCGAAATGCTTCGCTAAAGTTGGCTAGCCGAGCCTGGATACTCTGGCTTGATGCCGACGACCGACCGGATTTAAAATTCTGGAACGGTGTAACAGATTTATTAAAGAATCCGGCAGGTCAAAAAAATGCTTTTCGACTCTTAGTCCGCAACCCCCGCAGTGAAGGTCCTGGTGAAGTACTGAAACAAATTCGCATTATTCCCAATCATCAAGAGATAAGCTTTCAAGGAAAGATTCATGAAGAATTAGGCACCAGTCTTTCCCAAAAAAGAATTTCAATTGAAGACACCGAGATTGAACTGTTACATATGGGCTATTGGAACGCTCAACAAAGGCAGGAAAAAGCCCAACGCAACCGACTAGCCCTTGAAGAAGAGTATCAGTTCAACCAGCACGATGCGGTGTTGGCCATGGAATTTGGTAATTCGCTTTTCCAGTGCGGTGACTATCGAGGAGCAAAAGCGATTTATTTGCATCATCTGGAAAAGGAACTTTCCATTTTTTCAGCCACTGGTGCACTGCGACAAAACCCTCCAGACCTGGAAGCACTTCGTCATTTTCCCCTGCTCATTGCTGAGACTGCCCTTCAGATCAAGGATACAGAGCAATGTGAAGAATGGATGCAGGTCGCCCTTCAATGGAACCCTCAAAGTTTAAAACCCGATTACTACTTCGGAAAAAAAGCTCTGGATGACGGACAGCTCGACCAGGCTTTGCAGCATTTTGAAAAGACCCTGGCAAAACCCATTGTTTATGGAACAGTTGCCCAGGACTTAAAGACCATTCGAAAAAATGCTCTTGGATTTGCAGTGTTATGTCGTATCAAAAAAACAGGTACTCAAGAAGCGAGCCCAGTCAAAGAATACCTCTTAGAACTTCTAGAAGAGGGTTTGGAGACCTTTCCTTTAGATCCACAGGTAGCGGCGGATTTTTTTACAGCTATTGAAGACTGGAACAGCTTATCGCTTTTTTTAGAAGCCAAGGTAATTCAGAATCCAAATAACATCGCCTGGGCTGAAGATTGGCTCGAGTCTTTGATCGTAAACGAAAATTTTCAACACGTGATTGTTACAGTAGAATTGCACCCCAACTGGCTTCTAAACTCTCCGATAATTTCTGCCTTTATGGCTACATCGCTTGAGAAATTAGAAGGCGCGCAGGCAAATACACTCATTCTTGAAATTATTCGCCCAGCCCTAAAAAAGTGGCCCAATGATGCCACCTTAATTGTGTACTTCTCAGAATGGGTAAACCGTTCTCGGCGATTTAAGGAGGCCTATTCGATTTTGAATCCCCTTCGCGCACAAAGTCAGGAATTGGATAAACTTGCCCTTCAAATCGAACAATTGGGACTTTCATCCCTTCAGCCTTCTACCAGTGGTGTAAACAGGTAAACATTCTTGAAGAACACGATTGATTTAAATAAAAAATTTGGACAGATACAGTCACCGCTAAAGCTTCCCTGGAAAGCCGGGACCTTAAGTGTTGTCATGATTGTTAAAAATGAAGCAAAGAATATTCGGGATGCCATTGTCTCCTTTCGCCCCATAGCCGATGAAATAATTGTCAATGACACGGGTTCCACCGACGGCACCCAGCAGATATTAAATGAGCTAGGAGTGAAATGGATACAAAGTGAATGGAAAAAAGACTTTAGCGAAGCACGCAATCGAAGTCTGGAACTAGCGACAAGTGCCTGGGTCATCTGGTTAGATGCCGATGATCGCATCCCCCCTGAACAAATTCAAAATTTTAAAAAACTGAAATCTGCCCCTTTAGACCGGGCTTTTGGTTTTCAAGTGATCAACACGCAATCGGGTCAGGCTATTGGCAGCCGTTTTATGCAGTTACGCATGTTTCCCAATGATAAAAGACTACGCTTTGTTAACAAGGTGCATGAGCAAGTGGTACATAGTATCGCTGACTTAGGTTTGCACTGTTTTTACACCGACACCACCATTCATCATCACGGATATGAAAACGATGAATTAAAACGGGAAAAAGCCAGACGAAATTTGAAAATTCTTGAAGAAGAACAGGAGAGTATTCTAATTGAACCTTCGCTATCCATGAGCGAAGGAGATTCCTGGTACATTCTAGAAGAATGGGAAAAGGGCATTTCCGCCTATCAGCGCACGCTTGCAATACCGCAGTGCAAGGAAATCAATTTTGATATCTGGACAGAACTTCCCAATTCCATTGGCAGAGGCTTGCAAGCCCTTAAACGCTTTGATGAAGCGATTGCATCTTTCAACCAGACGATTGACTTAAAACCTTCAAAAATAGAGCCAGTGTATCACAAAGGCGAGTGTTTACTGGCTCTAAACCGAATAAAGGAGGCGATGGGCTGTTTCGAAACCGTTATTTCAATGCCCTTGGTACACAGCGGCACGGGCAATCAATATGATGTGGTACGCATTTATTCTTTTTACAACTTGGCTATGTCACAGTTTCGTTTGGGGGAGTATCAAAAAGCAGAGACTTGCCTGGAATCAATGAAGAACTGTTATCCCCAAGTCTTGGAATGCTGGCAATTGCTGGGACAATGCCGGGTTCGCTTAAATAAGCTTGAACCAGCTCGGGAAGCTTTCATTCATGCCTTGCGAATGAATGCCAAAGCTTCGGGAACCGCCCTTTCGGAGTTAATTCCCATTGCCAAACTGCTGAATGAACCTGCATTGCTGGAAGAATGCAAAAATTGGTCAGAAAAATTTCATCCTCAACTAATGTCACTCTTTTCTAGTGAGGCTAATAAACAATCCCTAAATAACCCAAGCTCATCAAGTTCACTTCAAAACCCTGTATTACAAGCTAGCCAAGCAATGCTTAGTCTGTGCATGATTGTGAAGAATGAAAAAAAAAATCTTCCCGCCTGCCTACAATCGGTGCAGGGTCTGGGGGATGAATTGATTATTGTTGATACCGGATCAGACGATGGAACGCAAAGCATTGCTCAAAAGTACGGTGCCAATTTAATCCAAAGCCAGTGGGAAAATGATTTTAGCAAAGCCCGCAACGAATCATTGCATCACGCAAACGGTAAATGGATACTGTGGTTGGACGCCGACGATATTTTGCTGCCTGCTGACAGAGATGCAATACGAAAATTTGTGGAAAGCAATGCAAATTCTCAGAGCAGTAAACGCGCTTTCGGCTTACAAGTTAAAAATTCCCAAGATGGTGGAATCACCGGGTCGGTCTTTAATCAAATTCGGCTCTTTCCCAATGATACCCAGCTACGATTTCGCTATCCCGTGCATGAGCAAATTCTTCCTGCCTTGGAAGAACAAGGCTATACTATCGAGTATCTGGATATAAAAGTGATTCATACTGGTTATATCGATGCGCATACCTCCGTCGAAAAGCAAAAACGCAATCGAAAAATATTAGAAGAACAAATATTGAAGCAAAATCATGTCACTCCTGTCACCTATTATACCTTAGCCAATGCTTGTCTTGATTTAGGAGAGCCTGAATCGGCCTTGCAATGGTTTGAAAAATCAGGGCAGTTGGCTAAAGAGAGACACTCCGATCCCCATTTGGTTTCGATTATGGGAACCAAAATGGCGGTTTGTTTGGCAAAAATGGGACAACATCAGACGGCATTAGATACATTGGAAAACCATCCCCAAGATGAGAAGTGGTACAGCCCAGAAGGGCTTCTCGTGCGAGCCCAAGTTCTTTCGGCATTAGACCGTCTCCAAGAAGCCAAAATTTGTTATGAAAAATTAATCGATGCCCCTAAAAATCAAGTTTTTGTTCCGGTTGATTTTGAACTTTGTAAAATCAAGTCTTTTGAATTTCTTGGTCACTATTGGCATGAAAAGGGAAATACCCATTTGGCCGTTGAGCTATTGAAGTTGGGTATATCCATCAAATCTGGCAAAGTCGCCGACGGCAATAATCTAAGACAACTGTATCAGAGTTTTCAAGTAGCTTGATTACCCTGAGCCCTGCGCAGCCTGTCCATGATCGCCAAACCTAAACCCTCTTCAGGCACAGCCTCTGCAAAAATCATACGGGGCTGAAAGGCATCGAGACGATGTAGACAATCAAAGAGACGGGCAGCCGCTTCGCGAAGGTCGGCACTCGGGCTAAGACATTGCAGAGCACCGAAGCCCTTCAAATGGGGATTTGAAAAACTTAAGTAGGCATCTTCTTGGGAAGGAGTAACAGTATGTCCACTGGTCAGCAAGGTAAGAGGAGAACGAGGTGAATAGTGTTGGTTTAATTGACCCGGAGAACTCATTCCAGTAGAAGAAATTTCGTGAGTTACACTCTTGGTATGTGAATTAGATAGTAGGGGGCCGACTAATTCTTCTATCTCTTCTTTGGCCAGCCCTCCGGGCCTGAGTAGAACTGCATGGTTGTCTTGCCAGCCGATGATGGTCGATTCCACCCCAATATCGGAAGGGCCGCCATCGAGTACAGCGTAAACATCACGATTAAAATTTTTAAGAACATGACTGGCTTGGGTTGGGCTAAGCCTTCCGAAGGGATTCGCACTGGGGGCCGCAATTGGGGTAGCCGCCGCATTGATTAGTGCCAAAGCAATGGGATGACTGGGCATGCGCACCGCTACTGTCGGTAAGCCAGAACTTGCAAGCGAAGGAACGGCATCGCATTTTGGCAGCACGAGAGTGAGGGGTCCTGGCCAAAATTTTTCAATTAAGCGTTCAGCTTGCGGATTAAGCGAACTGACTACCCGACTGAGTTGAGATAGGGCCCCAATGTGCACAATGAGCGGATCAAAATAGGGTCTTTTCTTGGCAGCAAAAATAGCGGCTAAGGCATGTGCGTCGAGGGCGTTGCCGCCTAGGCCATAGACTGTTTCAGTGGGAAATGCGATAAGCTCCCCTTTTTGGAGAGCTTGGGCTGCAAGAGCAATATTTTCGTTAGTGGCTTCTAGGTGTAGCACTCAGCAAATTTAACAGCAAAGCGTATTCAGGTAAACATCTTGGCGATTCGACCTGCAATTGCATCGCGCATCGAATCGGTCATTTCATAGCGATTGTTCTGTGTCAAAGATTTTACCCGTTCCACATTCTGCTGATGCTCGAGATCAAAACTGGAGAGCCCTGATGCAGAATTCGATTTTGCCATATCAGAGAAGGAGACTGTATCTAAGTTCACTGAACTGGCTGGTACGACAGTTTCCGTACTGTCTTTTTTCTTTGATTCCCGAGTTTGCTCCTGCATGAGAATTCGGGCCACTTGAGCTACGATTGTTGTTTCCATATTTACCACCCTGTTAACTGGTTGCCATCCTGGCCCTTTCGTGCTTTAGGTTTCATATTAAAGATATCGGCAGAAACTGAATCCAACTTGAGCCCATGACCTCAAATTCATTGAAAATTCCTCAAATCTCGGATATCTGTAAAAAATCCCCGTAAAATTCCCAAATTCCCTTAGCCGTTTCAGCCCTAAAACTTCATAAAGAGCTTCAAATTTTTCTTCAACTTGCTTGCCTTGAGGGAAAGCCAGCCAATAGTATCAGTCAAAAGCACCAGGATATAATTCAGTAAATAACCAAGCATTTAGTCAAGCAATGTCTCAAGTAGCGAGTTTCCTGGAATTTTGAAGGAAAAACATGAAGTGGCATAGCACCAGTTCCAACCGTTTTACTCCTGTAACGGCCGCACAAGATTGCCTCCGAGATTTTGATCGTCGTCTACAACGAAACCCAGAAGCACTTTTTCTGTTTATTTCCGGACACAGTTTGTTTGGCCAGCAGGCTATTCAAGCCGAAATCCGACGGCATTATCCTGATAGCCGGTTGATAGGTTGTTCCGCAGGAGGAGTTATAGGCGGAGGCCAAGTTATTCTGGACCAACCGGGAATCGTTTTAAGTGCCTTACAGTGTCCTGAAGCAAAATTATGTTCTTTGCAACTGATACAAGAACAATTGCCGGGGCTAGACGGCAGCCCGAAACCTTGGAAACAGTTAATCCCTTGCGAGGATAGGGATAGAGGAACATTCCTTCTATTTACCAACCCCTTTACCCTTCGAACTGAAGAACTGCTTCGGGGACTAAACTACGCTTATCCCGCCAACCCTTGCTTCGGAGGCATGGCTAGTGCGGCAGCTGGCCTGGGTCAAATCAATCTGTTTCTCGATGATGAAATTCACTCTGAAGGAGCAGTAGGACTTTTGTTAAAGGGAGATCTCCATGTTGAGAGCCTGGTCTGCCAAGGCTTTCGCGCGGTTGGCAACATCGGAACAATCAGCAAGTGCCGAGGAGCCAGCATCCAAGAAATCGACGGCATGCCGGCGCTGGACTTTTTAAGTGATTTGTATTACTCGCTCACCGAGGAAGATCGAAAACGCAGCGACTTCTCAGTGATGGCCGGATTAATGATCAATGAATTGGAAGAAAGCCCCAGTGAAGCAGGCTATTTGATTCGTAACATCATCGATATCGACCCCGGAACCGGTGCTCTGGCCTTGACCGGAAAAAGTTATGCGGGTCAACGCATCCGTTTTCAACTACGAGATAATGCCCAACTCAATCAACGAATTGACCATGAAAAAAACAAAATCGAAAGCTGGTTAGACAATTCCTCAGGGGGACTATGGGTCCATTCCCTGGGCTTCAGCAAAAATACCTTGGCTAGCCCCTTAGCCGAACCCAGTGCTTGGGAGAAATTAGCAACAGGTTCTTCAATTGCAGGCTTCTTCGGCTGTGGTGAAATTAGCACACTAAATGGCATAAGTTATGCGCATGAACTCACCTCTTCCCTTTCCTGCTTTTTGCCTAGCTAGTACGCAACAAAATAGTGCTTTTTTGACAATTGAATCAGTGGCTTAGCATTCATTGTAACATTTGTCATCTAATGAAATAAATTCGCAATGCTTCAGGATAGTGAAGTGTAAAGCCTTGTGATTCGCATACAGTCAAGCTGGGAGTGCTGACGGTTTTTTATATCTCCCAATTTATGTTCATAAGGAGAGAAAAATTAGATTTAATTGACCGTACCCGCTTTCGGAGTTCGTATGCAGTCCAATTTTACTCAACTTTTAAACAGATTAAGCCCTCTCCTCCAAGTTCTCTATTTATCTATTTCAGGGGCCTTATGTGTATTAGGTGTACAAGCTTATATGCATTTACCTATACATTGGATTCCCGCGCTTCCTTCTATCGGTATCATCTTTTCCATCTATACCTTAAACCGTTACACCGACAGCCGAGAAGATTTAGCCAATGATCCTCAGAAGTCGATTTTTTTCAATCAGCATAGATTGTATCTCTGGATTTCTCTAGCCTTGATGTTCATCACCTATTTTGGATTGATTACAACACAATCGCTCAACTTTCAGCATGTTATTTTGTTGGCTATCGGTCTATTGTATTCCCTTCGGCTCTTTCCCTGGCTAGAAAGCAACGGCAAGCTGGGATTTTTACGTATTAAGGATATTCCCATTTTAAAGAACCTGGTGGTTTCTCTGCTTTGGGGCAGCTCCATCTTTGTCATTCCCCTGGAGTCACACGGCCTAAGTATAACACACAATTCGCGTGCGATGTGCATGGTGATTGCGTTGTGCCTTTCGACC
>JBBQAD010000298.1:0-5147 GCA_038315885.1 Fibrobacteria bacterium
TCGGATTGCCTGCTTCCTGCCGGGTTCAGGTTGCATTGAATTTCTTTTTAAAGCAAACCAGTATCAAGTCATCAAGGAAATCAGCGATGAATCATTTCAGATTCATTTCAAATCCTTGTTATGGAAAGTGGGCCGTCAACTTCTAGTTCAAGGAGTGATGGATCGACCCTTTTTGCATCTCGAAATTAGAACCCCCTTTGGCTCCTCGGTTGAGGATTCCCAAGTCGTAAATGCCTTGCAGGAAATCACTGGACCTAATAATAAAGCCATGAATTTGGCAGCATGGCACAGCCTCTATGTTGAAGACACGAATTTAGGTTCGAACCATCGAATATTTGCAAGTTTAAAAGAAGACGAGTTCTCTGGAATAGAAGGCGGTGATCAAAGCTTTGCTCTTGAATTGCCGGTTCTGGCCCTATGTGAAACACTGGGACTGGAACGCAATTCCAGCGCTTTTCAGTTTTTATTCTTCCATCAAAATGTTCTGTATTCCGTGTTATACAATCAAAATGCCATCGCTCATCTGTTACGCTTGAATCTGGAAAAACTTCCGAACGATTCTTTACAAATGCGCGACAGGCTGCTTGCACACAGCCGCTTTGTCGCCGCTGGTCAAGAAAAACTGGGTGAGACAATTCCCTGTATTTGTTTAATGGGTCAGGAAAAGTCAATTCAGTCTGTACTGCCAGAACTGAGTTTGACTGTGCATCAATCGCAGCGATTAATCTTTGAACCGGCTAAAAAACCAAATGAACTTACGCCTAATTTGACGGGTGACTCCAAGCTATCTGCACTTTATGTACAATGGGGCTTAGCTCTTTGCTCTCAAGATCCGGAATTTTTAAATCATAATCTTTCTAATACGGCAAAGCGGCTGGAACTGCGTGATTGGCGGCACAGCTTTAGCCTGTTAAAGACGAGTTGTTTGGTTGCGTTTCTTTGTCTGTTACTCTTTGGCCTGCAGTGGGCATTCAACCTCTACCATGAGAAACAATTGCAGACTCTTAATAGCGCTGCCATGGAGCATGGCCCGCAGGTGCAGCGCTTGGCTGATATTCGCAACCAAATTGCTAAGAGTGAATCGCGGCTTTTAGAGCTTAAGCCCTTGTGGTCGAACCCAGTCGCTTGGACAGATGTGTTATCATACTTGGACAGGGCCTTACCGGAGGAGGCCGGAATTGAAAACTTTCAATCCCAGATTAACAGTCAGGGGAGATACGAAAGCTCCTTCAAGGTGTGGATTAAAAAATGGGATGAAGTTGACACTTTGCGCAGCAAACTGGAAAAATCGCCGTTGTTTGAACAGGTTTCTTTATCTGACCAACGGCGAGATATCCGCAATGGGACAGTAGACTTTACAGTTCAGTGTATTATGGGGGTAAAATGAAATCTCCCATGGGTTCAAGCTGGATGCCCGATGTGCTGAGTGTATTACAATGGGTGATACCAGGTCTATTAGTATATGTAACACTGGGTATTGCTCTACCCAGGCTTATGCAATCTCATCAACAGATTCAGCAGGAGATTGAAATTTTAAAGGAAAACAAGTATGAGGGTGCTTGGCTTGATTCGGTAGAATCAGGCTTAAAGGAACAGTTACAGTTGCTAGAAGTTTACCGGCTGGCCTTGGAAAAGGGATTTGATGAAAACGAATCAATCCAATCTTTTTCAGACCGATTGCGACGCCTGGGCGAAAATAGTGGAATGTCTGTGATACGTACCGAGCCTAGTCTTTCGGTACGAACTGGGCTTACTCAGTACAACTTGGGCCTGGAAGGGGAAACAAGCTACGCTTCCCTGATCCGTTTTCTCTCCGACTTTCAAAATCACCGACATTTGTATCTCGAAAGAATGAGTCTCTCGAAGCGGGGGGAGATGCTGCGCTTTTATCTTTCAGTCTATGGCTTCTCCAAAGAGGGAAGTGCGCATGATTGAACTGCTGCGCAAATGGCTGGCTCCCATCTTGGCAGCCTATCTCGTTTTTCTGGGTGTTGAACGCTTTCAAAAACAAAAACTTCTGAAGCCAAGTGGCCCAGATAAAAATATTGGCCATGAACAGCGGGCGCAACTTTTGCAACGCAGCCACTTGGCCGAGGCAAAAGGTTTACACTCCGATGTCGATACCAGTTTTAACGCAGCTAGTTCGGATAAAGACTCCTTATTAGGAGTGGCTCTACTTGGAAATCCTTTTCGGCTACCCAAGGCACAGGTAGTAAAAAGAAATATTGTTAAAGCCATCGTACTACCTCCCAGGCCGCAGCGCTTAATGGGAATTGTAGGGCAAGAAGTCGCTACCGTCATCGATCACATGGGGCAGAGTGTATTGGTTCGGATTGGCGAAAAGGTGGATTCATCAACCTTGGTCAGCATCAAAAATGATTGGGTGCAATTTCGGGATAAGGGCGGATTGTACAAATTGGAGATAGGAAGTGGGCTGTGAGACAGCTTTTTTCGATGACCTCGAAAGCTTAGTTTCCACCAGGGTGAATACATGAGGAGTCTGAAGCGGCCATTTGTCGACCCTCCAACTGCCTACAGTAAAACGGCGACAACTTCACATGAATCAGGAGCAGCCCTATTAACGGTTTTGTCAGTTTTGGCTATTTTACTGGTGATTGTCGATTTTTTTGTGTATCGAAATGTCGGACGATTTAAAACTGTCCGACTGGAAATCGACAAGGCCCAGGCCTATTATTTGGCCGAGTCCGGTATAGCCTGGCAATTGTATCTCGAATCACTTCCCAAAGACAGCATCCCCAAAGATTCTCTGGCTGATAATTTCGAAAATGAGGATGAAGCTGATACACTTGTATTTCGCTTAAGCCCAAAGTTAGAGCATCCCAGTATAACAGTGGGTTCTTCAATTTCATTTCTAGAAATTTTTTCAGAGGGAAAACAGGGAGAACAAAGTCATGCTCTTTTTGGACAATTTGGTCTCTCTCCCAATGATTCACTCTACGGCGCTGCTCTGACCCTTACAGATCGCCAGATTCCGCTTAAAGTGCCCTCTCTGCAAAGTATTCAAGGTGCCATCCGCTCAGGTATCGCCCCTGAAGGCGGTTTAAAAGCTGATCCACTGCCGGAGGAATTCAGTCTACTTCCGATTTTAGAATCGCTGGAGAAAAACCACTGTGGTGCATTGCGGTCAACGCTCAAAGATAGACTGTTAACAGAGCGTCCCTATAGCGGGAATGCCCGTTTTACTCCTAGCAACCCACCACCCTTGAGTGCGGAAAAGGATATTGTTTACAACCTGGGATCGATTTCACTTCAAAATATGGCTCATGAAATCTGGGTTTTGAGAGGACCGGGGCGACTCTTTGCAGATGCCGATATCCGGGTACGTGGTAATATTCGTCTGGAAAACATCGAACTTTTTGCAGGCGGAAATGTGATTTTTGAAGACTCCATCAGCGGGGAAAATATCACAGCTTATGCGGGGGGAGCCTTGGTCATAGCCGACAAAAGCCACCTATCACTACAGGGGGCTGCTGAAAAGGAGATACAATTACGTCAACGAGCCCAAACAGGCATCCGTTCCTTATTGTATCTCTGTAAAGAGTCTGCCAGGGATAGTCTCAAACAAAAAAAGGAAAAATTGGTACCCGCTATTCGTCTGGATGGTGAAAGTGTAGCACGAGGGGTGGTCGTAGCCTCTGGGCCTCAATCTCGGATTGTGCTGGCTACTGCCGATAATCGGATTGAAGGAATTGCCCTCACCGATGGGGAGTTCTGGTCTTGGGGACAAGTCTATGGTTCGGTTTTAGCACGCATCTTACGCTGTGGGGCAGATGTCACAAAAAATTGTCTAGGAGGAGGAAGCTTGAACTGGTTTGCCCGCCCCCGTGATTTGGTATTGCCCCTGGAATTTGCCCCTGAACAAGGCAGAGTGAGCTACAAATTGATGCTTTGGAAAAGTCAATGAACAAAAAAAATCAAGGTTTCACCTTAATCGAAATATTGGCGGCCATGAGTTTATTGGTCTTTGGCTCCGCCTCGCTCTGGTATATGCTGGGCTTTTCGCGGGAGGCCCAGATTCGGGCGATTGTGCAACGAGAAGCCTTGTTGGCTGCGCAGAATGAAATGGAAAATTTGCGTTCAAGAAATAGTGGACCCAATTCCGGATCAATTGAAGATACACTGTATACAGTAAACAATGGTCAGGGCAGATCTTTGATTATCAGAAGAGATGTATTGGATTCAAGCCAATTGGTCGAAATGTTGGATGAAATCAAACTCGATGAAAATTTTAGACCTCTCGAACTCCGAAAACCAAAAGAAATTCGCATTGATGTATTTCAAGAAAGGAGCGGTAACGAAAATTTTTTGCAAGATATAGAGATAGAAGAAGAGGAACCAATTGTTTCACTGGGTATGCTACTGCCTCAAGTGGAGTGGTATTGATGCTTCAAAAAGCGAAAAAAGGTTATACCTTGGTGGAGCTGTTGGTGGCTATCAGCTTGACCGGAATTGTGGTTACTTTTGCCCTACATCTGTACCTTGCCGTTAACCGGCAAACAATCCGCTTTGATAAGTCTAATGCAATCCGAATGGAAGAACAAAATCTTGTAACAGTTTTGACACATATTATTCGTAACAGTGCCTGTCTTACTTTTCTTGACGAGCGAGAAATTCATTTGGCACGTTTTAACCTGCCGATGCAGAAAATTGAATTTCAAGACAGCCTGCTGTTTATAAATGAACATGCGGCAAGCCCCATTTTCAAGAACTTTACCTTTAGCGCCATCGGTCCCAAATGGAATCTGGACTTGGATTTTGAGCGAAATTCCCTCCAAGCATTATCCGCAAAAGACCAAGAATTATTGGATTCCCTCGATAGGGATTACGATGGAACGCTCTCTTTTGACGAACTGGATGAAAATATGGACGGTACCCTGGAAGGGCAGGAATGTCAATTGGTGTCCCAGGTTTTAGTGGAATATGAGTATCAAGGACCGGGAGAGGAACTATTGCACCGCAATATTTCGGTTTATTTGCGAAACCATAGCCTTCCACAGTGACCCTATCTTCAATGATTTATAACTTGCTAGGCGCTCAGGCACTTAGGAGATAGTAAAGACGTGAATACCGAAGTCATGGACCTTGGACTGTTACGACACATCGGCAAGGATTTGTGTCTGCGCTTT
>JBBQAD010000351.1:0-4348 GCA_038315885.1 Fibrobacteria bacterium
AGTTAAGGAACAAGTTGAATCAAGCTGGCAGGCTATGCTTAACAAAGTTGGAATAACGCAACAGCAATATGATGATTTCGCCAATCGGTTGGAACAATTAAACCGAGAAGTGGCCAATATCAGTCGTCTGTATTCAGGTGATACAAAAGCCTGGAAAGCGGCCTTGGCAAGGGCAGAAACAACATTAAAGGAATTAAAATCGAGTCCCATCGCGGTCTTTCCACGTTTGAAAGCAGCCTTTGATGCCATTTCTCTTGAATTGGAGAATTCGCGCCGCGAATTAATGGGTTCAGGGACTACCAGTTACAGTTCGGGAAGCAGCGATTCCTATACCGTCGTCGAGAGAGACTGCTTGTGGAATATTTCCAGTAAACCTGATGTTTACAATGACCCCATTCGTTGGATAGATTTATACAATGCCAACACCGATAAAATTAAAGACCCCGATCTGATTCGACCGGGTCAGGTGCTTAAGGTTCCTCGCTAAAAGCCGTAGCCTCTAGAATCCCAGCTTTTTTAAGTTCTTTTTGGCTTCTTCTTTGGCCTTGTCTTGGACTTTTTCTTTCTCGGCATTCGCCTTTTCTTCTAACTTTTTCTTTTCTGCTTCTAACTTTTTCTTTTCTGCTTCCAACTTTTGTTTCTCTGCATCGATTTTTGCCTGGGCTTCATTTTTAAATGCCCGAGTCTTCGCATCAAGTTCTGCCTTTAGCTTCTGTTTCTCTCTATCTAAGGCTTCCATAGCAGCGGCTTTAACTTGTGAGCCCGCATCGCCAGCCATGCGCTTTCCGTCGAGAGCGAACTTGGGTTTAGTCAATGTTCCACCCACGATATAATAAACAATTGCTCTACCCTGAGCGTCTTTCGGTATGGCACTCACACTTGCAAAGGCCCCGATACCCGTTGCCTTTGCTGCTGCACCGCTTAATGCACTTGACGCACCGAGTACCATTCTGCTTTGCGCGGCTGTTAAGTGCTGCTCCAAATTAAGATCAAGCGAATTATCAAATCCGATTTTGCCTAGGGCAGAAAGCTGTCCGACAATGGAATTAGGAATTTGAAAATCTTTTACCAATAAACTGCCGTTTTCAACCAGCAGTATTACATCCAACTTAGTGAATGTCATTTCATCAAAGGTAAGTGCCTTCGATAACTGGGACATGGATGAACCAAGACCTTTTACCAAACTGGTTTGGGCGATTTTTCCGTCGAATAGTGCTGCATTAATTGTTCCAGTTAAATTGTTTATGGCCGCATCAGGTAATCCATTGGTCTTTAGATCAAGATCGAGATTGAATTTACCATAAATAGTGTTATCCGTTTCCGAGAGGGTTTTATAAAACTTGTTGTTGCCGGGAATCTTGTCATTGAGGCGAGATATAAAATCATTGGCCTCTACCCGCGTGATTTTGCTTTTAAGGTTGATGACTGGATTGACTGTATCTCTTAAATCCAGATGGATATTTTGCTCCATCTTACCCGTGTATAAATTCATGCCTTGGACAATTTGAACCTGTGCATTGCGGATTTCAATTTTGGATTTGAAGTCGTCCATTTCCAAATTCATTAGTTGGGTCTTCTTGATGTTAACATTGATATCAGCCGAAAAATTGGGGATTAAGGGGAGTGCAACTAAGGGGTTTGTGGGTTCATCAGGTTTATCTGACTTGGGAAGTAATTCATCTAGGTTCATTTTCTGCGAAAGCACCGAAACATTGACATTGGTCACTTTTCCGGGGGCTAATTTTGGCAAAACCATGGCTAGGTAATCTTTTAATAATACTTGCACAGAGAGGTCTGATTCGCCCATGTGAATTTGTAAATCTTGTTTAATCGTCGAATTATCAATGTTTACATTGCCATCTATCTTTACTGGAACAGGTATTGACTGCATGGCCAACTCAATACCCTGTAACTTGACCACACCTTGCGCTTTTAACCCTTCGGGATGCTCAGGATCGAGCAGTCCATTGGCTTCAATATCCGACTTGATTAAGCCCTTAAGCGAAAATCCTTCGGGTAGAGCCGTTATTTTGCCGGCTAATGCAAGCAGAGGACCCAAATCGAGTAGGCTATGAATTTGCAATTGCTCCAGGCTTGGGATTGGCCGCAATTGAGATACAATAGCTTTGACCGAAACCGGATTGCCAGCCATGGAAAAATTAAGGTTCTGCAATTCAGCTGAATTTTCTGTAACTCTTAATTCACCGTTTAGAGATTGGATTCCTGAGGGTATGTCACTGTGCGACAAGCTGATTTCTTTCATGGAAAGCGATGCTCGAATCGTGGGGAGGCTTCCGCTATCGAGTTTACCCTTGGCGCTGGCTTCAAAGGTCAAGGTTCCGTCGGTTTTCAACTTCGATATTTCAGGGGAAAGCTCGCTAGGAACTTCTTTTAGCAAAGAAGCGGTTCTAATGTCTCCAGAGACGATATGCAAATCAATTATAGGAATGCCCGATATAAATTGGCTCACCTTCCCGCTGATGGATATTTTAATGTCTTGAATGCCAATTTGTAAGGAAGCAATATTAAGTGTTTCACTGGGTAGATTGAACTCGATTTCATGGCCGATAGTCGTGTTAATATTGCCCTTGCGAAGGCCGCTAGCCTTGTCATAGGCTGATATCGAATTAATTTCTAATAAGCCCTGTGTGACAACGTCTTCCAAGTTTGGCTTCACCTCAACTGATACAGATTGATTGATGTTTCCCAACACAATTTCCTGGCCCGATTTTTCATCCTGATACCGGACTTTTGCATTGATAATCCGAAAACTTTTGAGTTGAAGCGGAGCGGGTAATTTTGTCAGCGGTTCCGTTTTGCTAGTATCGATAACCGTGGTATCTTTTTTGGGTCCTAAGCCCGCAAGATTGTTTTCACCAGCGGCATTGACCTGATACAATATCGAAGGTTCGACCAAGCGAATTTCTTTGATTACAGGTTTTAATTTTAAAAGTGAAAAGAGATCGAGGTCCAGGGCTAATTCCTTAACTTCCAAGCAGGATTCTTTGCTAAAGCCTGGGGCATTCGCCACTTTTATTCCTTGTATCGATACACTTAAATTGGGAAAGACTCCAGCCGAAGCCTTGTCGATGCGAAGCTCGCGCCCTAATAATTCGCTGCCATGTTTTGAAACCAAAGCCTTTATTTTTTCAGGGGGCAAAACAATTTTTACCGCGACATAGAGACCTATCCATAAGACGGTAATGGCCAGAATGAGAATGACTAAAATTCGTTTCAAAGCCTTCATTATTTACCCCTGAGCTAAAATCGGATCGATTGAATTTTTAGTGAAAATAAAAAAGCCCCACCATAAAAGCGGAGCTTAAAAAAATGATTGAGGAAAAAGGTCTAGTTTACAGCTTTTAAGGACATTGTTCCGGATTTTCCCGGAGTTTGGCTGCTAACCATTACTGCCACATATTTTCCAGCAGTTGTTTTACAAATAAATGCGGTACTGGAATTAACATCCAATTGATCAACGGCAGTTCCAGCTGCCCAGAGTGTTGTCATCTCTGAAGCGAGCTGAATGGCATTATATTCAGGCGCAGTAATTGCAACAAACATGGATGAACCGACGTTTGTCCAATTTTTGGGGCCTAGGGTGGCGGTTCCAAATAACCCAGCTTTAGCGGCAGATGCGGAAAGAACCATATCCTTTTGTGCGACATCGCTGTATCCATAATAGAGATCAATTTTGGCGGCCAAACTGGGGTCATTCTTCACTTGGCTATAGGAAATGGCAACCAGGGGTTTTGAATCTAGATCGACCGAACCACCAAGATTATTTTGGTTTGAACCCAGTGTTACACTCTGTTCGGTGACATTGGGTTCTGTGCTGCAAGGAGTGCCGGTTACGGTAAAGTTTGCTGACAAGGAGGCATTTTTTGACGCTGAACTGACTGTGGTCACTAAAGCATAGGTTCCAGCTGAAGCATTGCATTTGGCTTTAATTGTACCCTTGCCATCATCGCCGAAATCCCAACTGGATTTTCCGGCTCCTGGTTGAATAAAGCTGATGGTAAAGTCATCGGTCATATCAACATCGCTAGCGCCTGTCACTTTAAAGCTAATGGACATCGTATCTCCGCTTGCCTCACCCAAGATCGAAGCGGTGCTACTTGCATCGTCATTTTTGATGGTTGAGGGTGATACCTTCAAATCTTTTACTTCTGGGTCATCGCTTCCGAACAAGCTACAGCTTGATAAGAATAGACCCCCAGTCAGTAGACCTGCGGTAAATATTTTTCGTGCATTTAATTTGCCTAACATCTCTATCTCCTTCTGCTCTTTTAGAGCAAAACAAAAAAACCAAACAAACAAAAAAACACAAAAAAGACAAAAAAAAAGA
>JBBQAD010000417.1:0-3639 GCA_038315885.1 Fibrobacteria bacterium
GAAGAACGATTCTGGTAAAAAATGGACTTTCATTAAATCCAATTGTTTCGATCTAAGTCGATACAATCTTGTGGTCAATTGGGGTAGAAAGGGCGGCCAATGTGCTGGTTGGATTGAATCTGAAAGTCTTGTTCAGAATCAATAAACAGCTAGTGCTTAAGTTTGCAATTTGCATGAAAACCGTCGGCATTAAAATCAAGCTGAAGGGTATCAATGGCTTTTAAACTCAAGAGGCTTGAGAAAGCCCATTCCTTCTAACATTTAAGCTACTGCAGTCCAAAACGCAGCGGCAATCATAAGATTCAATTAAAGATTGAAACTAGGCCGAAAATGCCAATGTCTTGATCATACCCTGCATTATCCAAAAGACACTTACGGAATGTCTGTGAAAATCTCAAGGTTCGCCGGCTATTCAAGTTATACCATTCAGCTCCATGGCTCATTAACAAAATAATGACGTTTCGCTTGGTGTTTTTTCTTTGTTCGGAGACAAGCGCATCGTGGGAAATTAAACGTTTTGAATTACTGAAACGCACACCATCAATTAAACCGCTTAAGATTAGCCTGAATTATGGAATAAAGGTAAGGGAAAAATTGTTACAGATGACCGTAAATATTTCTTGACCGGCAGAAGGAAGCTCATGAATTACAATGGGAAGTCAATGACAATTCAAAAGCCAGCCAAGTCAATAAATTCAAAATAAATCAATTAGTTAACAAAAATTACGGAGTGCTTTTGCGGTAGATAAAGCCTCCATCGTTCTTTATAATTGCATGCGGACACCCTATTTGGAATCTTATCAGCATTTCGCGGCAATGCTTTTTTGGCTCAAAAGCTAAGGGTATTCAACCTGAAGATAAAGCCAATGAACAAATTTTGATCCGAATTGTTATGAAAGGCCAAATATAGCCCGGGCTGCAGCTAACTAGCTGACCTACTTCTTGGTAGATTATTGGGAGCAATGATAAAGGAGCAACATGAAGATTCAAGTCAATACCGATCACAATATTGAAGGCCACCAGGGGCTCAATACCTACATTCAGGGGCTAGTTGAATCAGGCCTCGACCGACACAGTTCTCATATCACTCGGGTTGAGGTTCATTTAACAGATGAGAATGGAGGAAAGACTGGCCCAGATGATAAAAAATGCGTTATGGAGGCTCGTTTAGAAGGTCGCCAGCCATTTGCTGTGACCTGTCACGCCGATACGACAGGCAAAGCGGCTGAAGGTGCTTTAGACAAATTGCTAAGGATGATCGATCATACTTTGGAAAAGCAACGCGATCTAACTAGGAATCCTTCGGATACAATTGCTACCATGGTTGACCCCTCAGGCGAAGTATAACATTAAAATATTTGTTTGCAAGCGCAAGCAAATATTGTCACACTTAAGTCTTAATGTAATTTCAAGCTACAAGAATTTAGTTCTTAGAATAGATGAATTATTAACTATCGAAGCACTAGATCGATTCTGAATAGTAAAAAGAAAAATGCGATAATTCCAAAAAACGCGAATTCCCAACCTTAGAGTCAATTATATAAGTCTGCTTAGGGTTTGTATATCCAGGAATATCTGCTGTTCCGCACGAGTATAGTTTAACGGTCAAATTTCCGAAATATTAATTGTAACTCACATATCAAAGAAAAGAGTACCATACGTTAGTATAAATAAGGTGAGTACAAAACCAATCGCTGGAAATGACAATTTTGTCTGGCCTTGAGTGGGTTAGGAGGAGAAATACTTAGGACTCTCCTTTAGGAAAGTCCTTTTACAGGATATCCAATGATGTTAGTTCTTCCTCATTCTAGAGAAAAGAATCAATAGACTGCATACCTAAAAATTTGCTAATCACAAAAATTCTGAAAAAAGTGTCAAAACATTTTCTGAGCCGACAGGCTGTTTCACTTCATGTAAAGATATTAGATGAATGTGGAGCTATATCAATTCGGCAAAAAGGACGAGAACGCTATTGTGTGCTTGAGCCAAAAAAAATTGCGGAGGCGGCAGATTGGTTTGATCAATTCAAAATTCATTGGGATTCCAAATTAAAGCAACTGGATGAAATATTCCATAAAGCAAAGAGTTAGTACAAATGGAAGCTGTGTATACAAAGAATCTAGAGCAGAAGACTATAAAAGTGGATATACTCACTGTAACAGAGCCCAATCAATTCGAAGCAGTTAGTTCCTTTTGTAATAAAAACGGAGTCATTACCAAGGAGTATCCCTCCATGCGATGGATCAACACATTTTCGTCGAGTGATATCGGAACCAAAGTAGTTACAGTGCTTCACTTTGCTTCAGAAGCGGATTTAGAGGAAATTATTGAACTCGGTTTCAAAGAAGGATTTTCTATGGCCCATAGTAATTTGGACGAGTTATTTACCCAATAAATAATCCACTAGAAGAAGTTGTTTGCGAAATTTGAGCGATACCCAAGCTAAGCTAAACCATTTTACTATCTAACATTTTTTAACAGTTTATTTTCAAAATGACAATTTCGCAATAAATTTTCGCTTACCCATTCAATTGAAACCAAATTGAATTAAAAAATTAACATCGTCCATCTTGACAAGACGCAAAGCTTTGATATCTTTTTCTCGCCATTTTGGATTCTATAAGGCTTCATCTGTCTTGTTTACATCAGCTGAAGCCAATAAAAAAGAGGTACGAGGTGAAACACACTATTGGCTTGTTGGCTTTTATTCTATTGATACTTACAGTGCTTCCTAATTCTGCGGATCAAGCAGCTAGTCTGGATGCTGCCAGTCGAGATAAGGCCATTAATTATCTTAAAAATGCAGTAAAAATCTCTAATAAATACTACGAATATTGCCGACCTTGCGGAGAGACGGTAGCTACCGAGGGAAAACTGGGAACAATTAAGTCTAGCAATCAATTGGATAAAAAGACTAAAGATGAAAAACCCTTTCGAATAAACTTAGGTTCTGCAGAAGCCGACTTGGCCTACATTTATGTTGCCGGTGGTACTAAAAATTCAATTGTGTGGGTGAATCTCGCAAAGGCGATTGGCCTCACTGTATATGACGTCCAAGACACTTTACCCAGCTCTGTTATTCCTGGTAAATAAGGACAATTAAAGATGCGTACTAAATTAAATTCAAAAATATCCTGGCAAATTGTTTCACTGTTTTTCCTTGCTGCCTTTATTTCAAGTGAAGCAGCCTCATACCGTTATCTGCGATTTGTCGGTAGAGAAGTAGAAAATGAGGGGCTCGAAAGCCGAATTCGAGAACTAGACTGGTACATCGGCGGTGTAGCCCATCCAATTTTTGTAGCCACCGCTGGAAGTCCGGAGATTAGTGCTTCAAAAAGTGGATCCACTGCTTATTTGACATATAATCAAGTTTGGAATGATTACTGGAATGTACCTCTAAACGAGACAATGCATGAAGCGTTCTGGATTGATCTTGATTTAGGTTCCGCCATGCCAAAACCGGATTCAGTTCGAATTCGAGTAGCAGGCTCTGGGCGCAGTCAGGTTTATTTCAAGGTTCAAGGTTCAAACGATAAACACAACTGGACTAAGCTAGGCGATTATCATGTTCCTAATTCTTTTGAAGACCGAACTTTCCCAATGGAACTCGAAGCAGCTGATCCGGATCCCATGGGCATA
>JBBQAD010000223.1:0-6297 GCA_038315885.1 Fibrobacteria bacterium
GCAGGTGCTTTGAGAACAAATCCCACTCCTCGAACGGTTTGTAACAATGCTTGTTCAAAGGGTTCATCTAATTTTTTGCGTAGTCTGGCCACATGAACATCAATGACATTGTCCAAGGGTGTAGCCCGATTTGTTTCATGCCACACATCCCTGGCTAGCATCTCGCGCGAGACCACCATTTCCTGATTGCGCAAAAGATATTCCAACAACTGTAATTCTTTTTGGGTCAAAGTGATGGGATTACCATCTCGTGTTACAGTACGAGAAAGAAGATCAAACTCCAGATTTGACAGTTTTAGAGAAGTTGGTTGGTCAACCTTTCTTCTGCGAATTAAGGCGCGAATTCGGGCCAAAAGTTCCGAAAAAGCAAAGGGTTTTACCAGATAATCGTCTGCCCCTGCGTTCAAGCCTTCCACCCGGTCTTCAGTACTATCACGGGCAGAAAGTATGAGTACTGGTACAGTTGAGCTCTGCTTTCGAATCAGGGATAAAACTTCCATTCCATTTCGTCCTGGCAGCATCAAATCTAGCACCAATAAATCGAAGGGCTGAGTACTAAACAAGAAGTATCCATTTTCACCATCACTTGCCAGTGATACATGATGGCCCTCTTCCTCTAAGCCGCTTTTTACCGCGCTAGATACTTTTTCATTGTCTTCGATTACTAAAATGTTCATAATAATCCCGAGCTTATTTATGGAGAAAGCTGGTTTGAAAGATTTTAAGCTGCAAACAAAGTAGCATGCAAAGCAAATCCAATCCAGCCAAGAATCAGAATTCCTTAATAATAGCATGCATTCAAGAGAAAAAGTTGACCGAAGTTCCCTCAAACAGATGCGAACGCAAACTTATTGTGTAGCGGTAAGGGAGAATCTTACGTGCAAGTAAGAGCCTAAATGTTTAGCTTTAACAGATTCACTGGGTTTTCATTTTTCAGGACAAGCCATGAATTCTCGCCGTAGCGGAATATTACTGCATATCTCTTCTCTTCCCTCCAATTATGGCATCGGAGACTTCGGTCCCGGAGCCTACGCTTTTGTAGACTGGCTTTCAGAATGTCGACAGCGTATTTGGCAAATTTTACCCCTGACACCCATTGAAGAACCGCTGGGCAATTCACCGTATAACAGTACCTCTGCATTTGCAGGCAACACCCTTTTTATCAGCCCTGAGTACCTGATTCGAGATGGCATTTTGGATGCTTCTGAAGTGAATCATTTGCAACTAGCTTCTGGGTCTCGTGTTAACTTTCGAGAAGTGACTCAGTTCAAGGAAAAGATTCATAAACTGGTTTTTCAAGGCTATGAAAAAGGCCTCTGGTCTCCCGGCCATGAATTAGAAGAGTTTCGCAATCAGCATGCCTTTTGGCTAAAGGGTTATTGCCACTTTTATGCACTACATCGAAAATATGCTCTTCCCTGGACGCAGTGGCCCTTGGAATTCCGAAATGGAAAAGAGCTTGCCGCTTCTGCTACTCTGTTAGATAAACAGTGTCAACGGGAAGCCGAAAAAGAAGAGCTGTTACAATTTCTTTTTTGGAAACAGTGGAAACAATTAATCCAGTACTGTGAACATAAAGATGTGTTACTGATGGGCGATCTTCCCATCTATATCAATCATGACAGTGCTGATGTATGGGCAAACCCCGAAATCTTCAACCTAGACGAAAATTTCGCCACCAAAGGCATGGCTGGTGTACCTCCCGACTATTTTAGTACGACTGGCCAGTTGTGGGGAAATCCTACCTATCGTTGGGATGTAATACAAAAAAATGATTTTAGCTGGTGGACTGAACGGATTGAACACAATCTGTCAACCTGTCATGTTTTAAGACTTGATCATTTTCGCGGTTTTGTGGCATTTTGGGAAGTCGCAGCGGGAGAAACGACTGCCATTAATGGCCGCTGGGTCGATGTACCCATTCACGCCTTCTTTAAAAAGCTTCTGTCTAACAAAGCTAAACTGCCTTTTGTTGCCGAAGACTTGGGAATCATAACCGATGATGTTCGTGAAGCGATGATTCGCTACGAGTTACCAGGCATGAAAGTGTTACTCTTTGCCTTTGGCGGTGATCTGGATACAAATCCCTATGTTCCTCATAATATTGATCCTCGAAGTGTAGTCTACACAGGCACCCATGATAACACTACCGCGCGTGGCTGGTTGGCTGACCTCGATGCCCGGTCGGAAATCGTAAATGCCAGCCAATATCTGGGCAAAAGCCTCACTCTTGAAGAGGGTCACTGGGAATTGATAAGGGTGGCGATGGCTTCAGTAGCTGAAATGTGTATCTATCCATTGCAGGATGTCCTAGGACTCGACGGAAGTTACCGCATGAATACTCCGGGAACAGTGGGAGCGAACTGGGAGTATCGAATGGAACTCAAACATCTGACTCCCGAAATCCAAGAACGCTTGGTAAAATGGGTTTGGATGTATGGCCGTGCGCGACAATAGTTACAGTAATCGCTGTAGTTGCAATAGTTAAATATCCGGGTGTTTCTAACTGTGAAATAATTTGCGCAGTAAGTTCACATTATTGCCAATTACAGTTATATGCACCTGTAATTCTTTCAGAATTCAACATTTATGGCTTGGCACTTTAGTTGCGTTCTTATTAACGACCTAATGAAAAGGGCATCCATGAACTATTTGGCCTGGAAATTAAACAAAGCATTTACAACTCAATCGGTTTCGGCTTTCTCTATTTTTCTCATTATAGTTTGGGGCTCTCTATGGCTCCCCTCAACTCTTCATGCAGGCTTAGAAAAAGAAAACAAGTACGGTGCCGGCTTAAAATTTACCGGCCTTACCTATCATCCCGATGGTGGTGAAAATGAAGGCTATCCGCGACAACTTGATGACGGAGCTTACTTTGTGTTACAGGTTGGTCTTGAGGGTAGTGCCGACTATTACATTCGATCTTGGCTGCTTATTCGCACTGCCCATGCTCTCTATCGTGACTGCGCTGATGTCTGGGCGGGTTACCACCATTTGGGAGTTCGGCTCAATCTGCCTGTAGGCGAGAGCTTTGCTGCAAGAGTCGGAATTGGCCCCAGTGTTTTATGGAGGCAAAATTGGTTGGGTAAGGTGGAAGGGTATCGAAGAGATAGTTTTTTTGGAGAAGCCAAAGGCGGTAGTTTCCAGAATGCGTTTATCTGGCACGGGGGCGATATCGAACTCGAGTGGAAGTTCAACAAAGATTTGGGACTCGTTTATTCCGTCATTCCCGGTTGGCCAGAAGTGTTACAAAATTCTCTAGGGCTTCGCGCCAGTTGGTAATACATCGTTTGAAATCCTTATTGGTGATTTCACGGATATTCCGCTCATTCATTTTCCAGTCGAGGTTTCATCCAGATCGAACACTCTGAGATTGCCTTTTTTTGACACCAAATTGAAACCCAGGCTTCAAAATACCATCTTTTTAGCCTAAAAAAGCCGTTTTTCCCCAAAATTGGGCAAAAACGGAATACAAACGATGCTTTTTAATTAGCTTCTGGGTTGTAAGGGTTAGTAAATTAACAGTTCATCATCTGGACACTTGTTTTTAGGAGTAAGTTATGAAACGTCAAATCACATTAGTTAGCGCAGCGCTGCTCGCCTTAACATTTTCATGCAGCAAAAAAACCGCGGAAGCTCCCCCAGCTGAGCCAGCAGTGCCAGTGGTTGCGACTCCTGAGCCAGCACCGGTCACCATGGCTACCGGACCATCGGAAGCAGAGCTACGTCGCCAGCGAATGCAAGAACGGATGGCCTCAGTCCTAAAGCCAGTCTATTTCGAATATGATCAAGTTGCGTTGAATGAAGAAGCCAAGTCGACTCTGGCCCAAATTGGCGATATCATGAAAGAGTTTCCCGAAATCAATAACATCAATGTGCAGGGCCATGCTGATGAACGCGGCACAGAAGAATACAATTTTGCCCTGGGCGAAAAGCGCGCAACCGCCATCAAGAACTACTTGAAAGATTACGGGATTCCTTCAGACCGTTTAATTACCATCTCCTTCGGTGAAGAAAAACCAGCCATCGATGCGCAGGGCGAAGAGGCCTGGTCTAAAAATCGCCGCGGCGAATTCGACGTTAAAGAATAAGTGTTCTTGTTGTAGAGATACAGAGAGAAGTTACAAAGAGACAATTGATACAGATAAACTTGAAGCAATTTTGATACAGTCTTGCTTCTTTAAATATCTGTGAAACACTAGCCCTTGCTTCAAGAAGCAGGGGCTTTTTTATTTATCGCTGGATTCTGGAGAAATGGGAGGATAGTGCCGCAGGTTAATTAATGTTATTCTTCTTGGACAAAGAATACTGAAAAAACGCCATGATTTTCCAAAAAACATCACGACTTCAGAATTGGAGAACTCTCTTTCCCATAGTCCTCAACCTATTTTTTCAAAATCTAATTGCCGGCACTCAAGATTCAACTTTGCTCATACAAAATTCGTCTAGTTACAATAGTGTTACAACAGGTCGAGACTCCTTAACAAATAATCATCACAGCTCTCTTGCGCATTCTTGCTTACTTTCCTTCGAGGTCCTGAGACCTATGGCTTTGGCGCATATTATACCGGAATCTACGACTTTTACTTCAATTCTGAAACCTCTGGGCCGGTCATATCTCGCTTACAGAATCCCGGATTACGAATTTGTTATACTAGGGCCTTAGCTAAAAAATCCTTTACAGGAATACAATACACTCTAGATGTAGCGCATGAATCCAATGGAATGTTTATTTCAAGTCGGGAACAATTTGATGCGGTTAAAGAATCCTTTCCGCCAGATTATATTGTCCAAGACTTCGCCTCTATCGGCTGAAATTATTTAGCGCAGAATTTTGATTTTAACACAAATTTTTGGAATTGGGAATTTAAGCCAAGCCTAGGAATTCGATTGTATACCGGTCAAAGTCCCTTTGGTTCAGGCTATTTAGAAGATTCCTCACTATTTTATGAAGCCAACGAAAAACCGCATATCTGGCAGTACGATGGCCTAAGAACCGAATTTCAATTTGTTGCCCCTACGGATTTTATTCTCTTGCGCTACATTCGCATGCCTAATTTTCCATGGACTTATGCATCGATACAGCTAGGGATTCAATCGGGTGGCTTACAGTGTGAAACTGTAAATCAAATGTGGGAGCATGTATCTTATGAAGTAACCATGAAAGGGCGCTGGTGGCATATCCCTTGGATGGGATTTATTACCATTCGAAATGGTTACACTCAGCCAATCGCTTATTACTCACTGAGAACCTGGTCGGCGAAGTTTGGCATTGAGATCAACAACTTTAGCTTTACCCACGTTCGGCCAGAAAAATTACCCCTGCCGTAATTTCACAATTTTCGTTCCCAATCTCAATTCGCCCCTTTAATCATTAATGCACTCTGGCGATGAAGTCTACTCGTGAATAATATGGGATAGATACTAGGTGAAATCGATTACCACCTTTTGTTATTTACCCTTTGTAAGATAAAACAGCGTCCTGGAAGTAATTTAGGTCAGCTTCAATCCGTTACTAAGAGTTTAAATGTGACACCATGATAAGTTATAGGCCAATGTGTCACCTGTATATTAAATTGATGGCTAGGGTGGCTATTTTTTGGATAACAATAAGAAATTAGGGAATTAAAAGGAACTATAAATGCAATATCGAACACTAGGTAAAACAGGTTGGAAGGTCTCCGAAATCGGATTTGGCGCATGGGGGATTGGCGGACAATGGGGACCAGTTGAAAAAACCACAGCCTTGGATGCCGTGCAGGCAGCCCTAGATTGTGGGGTAAACTTCTTTGATACGGCAGACTCCTATGGCATACCACCGGGTTCATCTGAAGAATTTATTGGAGAAGCTTTAAAAGGGATCCGGCAAAATGTGTTTATAGCCACGAAGGTGGGAAATTTTGGACGACGCACAGGCCATCCTCTACCGTATACCGATGCTAGCCATGTGGAACTCTGTTGCGATTCAAGTCTTTTTCGACTAAAGACTGATCGAATTGATTTATATCAGTCTCATATCGGAAATGGAAACAATGTCGAAGTTTTTCTTGAAGCGTTTGAGACTTTGATATCAAAGGGAAAAATCCGAGCTTATGCCGTGTCAACTAATTCACTTGAAGTCGTTCGAAGTTATAATCAAAATGGGAATTGTGCGGCAGTACAATTGGAGTACAGCCTATTATTTCGCGAAGCTGAAGCAGAATTGCTGAATTACTGTGGTGAGAATAACATTGGAACCATTATTCGCGGACCCTTGGCGAAAGGTGTATTGACAGGGAAATTTGATTCCAATACCCG
>JBBQAD010000209.1:0-6576 GCA_038315885.1 Fibrobacteria bacterium
TGTTAACCTACTCCGTGATTCCCCAGTGCGAGGTTCACCTAGAAATTGCTGCCCCTGATAATGATTCAAACACCGCTTGGATGGAATTGGAATCTTCTCCCAGCGGGCCCTTTTTGAATAAAATTGAGTTTCGCCCCCTGGCAAAGCGATGGTATCGCGTCCGATTTGAAGCCTTAGATACCTTACCGATTCGCGTTTGGAACTTGGGTCTATATGAGCCTCGAGCCGGACAAAAAAATGATTATTGGGTCGCTTTAGGGGCCAGTATTCAAAATCAAAGCATGCGACAGGCCTGTTTCGCACCCGAAATAAAGCGACTCTTCGGCGGGGCTGATCCCATTATGTTTAATCTCGCGGTTCCAGGTTGGAGAAGTGAAGACTTGCTCCGCAATTTGCCTTTTTTTCTGGAGCAGCATCCCCATGCCACCTACTTCTGCATCCATATCGGGGGAAACAATGTATCACAGGAACGTCCTTTTCCTAAAGGAGCGGGCACATTGCGAAGGGATTTAGATAAAGTGATACAGATATTGCTTGAAGCCGGTAAAATCCCTATTCTGGCAACGCTTTCTTTTAGAGCGTATAAACAAGGGGCTCCCGTTCCTCCTGAATCCAACGGTAGTGGCCCCTATGTAACACACATCTATAATCCACTGGCAAAAAATATGTGTCGTAACCAATTAGCCTGTCGAGACACAATCGGGGTAGATATGTATCGTTTCACCAAGTCGAATACGAAATATCTCCGAGCTGATGGAATACATCTTAATCCGTTAGGAGAGAAGGAATGGTGCCATCAATGGGCCCGTTCAGCGGGAAGGATTGTTTATCAACAAGCGCAAATACGCTTAAGTGAAAAAAATACCCGTCTTAATTTCCGCTGGCCGCGAGATACAGTGGCGGTATTTCAAGCCATTCAAGATGTCAATAATACTGCTAGTATTTCAGAAAGCCCAAAAACGCTCGTATCCGACCTCAGCACTAAGCTATTAAATAAAGCACTTAAGCCAAAAAATGTTTTATGGATTCAGAGTTCAAAAGGAAAGAAGATTATTCGCCAATCCTATTCCTCAGGATCTGCTGTTACATGGAATTTTAAAAACAGCGAAGGAAAACTTGTGGAATCGGGGTTGTATGACTTTCGCCTCAGCTTGGGTAAGAAAAGTTACTCGGGACGTATTTTGTTTTTGCGTTAGCCAGTCAGTTTGTTAATTCGCCTTTTCGTAGCATTTCACTCACTACTTTTTTCTGTTTCATCGATGCGTTTGAACTGCGGGCTGTTGAGGCTGGAGGGCTTAATCTTTAACCAGAGGGTTTGCAGGCTGCCATTGGGTAAACGATGTAAAGTGAAAAGATTTGTTCCCGTAGGCAAGGTGGGGCCATAGTGATCGAGGGGATAGGATTTCACTTTTATTTCCAGGTTGTTTTCTTTTTCTTCGATTTGGCAAATGATCCTCTGTCTCGAAAGTGGTCCATCTATAGAAAGCGTCGCCATGGAGTCTTTCTGAGCTGTGCTTAAGTCCAACTGGTAGACTCGTTTCAATTTTGTGACTTTCCCTTTGGGAGAGTACCACTCTTCGGCAGCATACAATCCCTCCCAAGCATCTCGCGACCAATCCGGCAGCGGTTTATCGACCAGGTGTTCACTACTGATCAGTTTTAGTGAATCTAAAGCACTTTGTTCTAAAAATTGGGGAACTCCTGGTAAATCGATCTTCACCAAGGAGCTGAGGCTTTGCCAGCGTTTTTTGCGTTTGATATAAACAGATGACAAATCGATTGCGTAAGAGTCTGATTGAAGGGTCCATAGGTCGCGCTCTTTATCGATGTTAACAGTTTGCAGATTTTTTAAAACCAATTCCTTATAATTCGTATCACCGCAGGGAGCGCAATAAATTCGCAAAGTTTGCTCAGGATGAAGTTGAGCTTTGATTTTTTCAAGTGTTTGTCGGGAGTAGCTGTCCGTTTCCATTAATGCAAAGCTGCTATGGGCTAAAAAAACAAACGATAAAAGGACCAGCCATGTAAAGACCAGCAGTTGTTTCATGATCTTTCCTCGCTCTGGCTTTTGATTAAACTTTTAGAGGCTCCTGACTTCATTATGTTAAGTTACAATCCTTCGCCCTGAGCATAACACCAGTGTCCGGCTTTCAGATCAGAAAGTTGATAAGCTCCAATCCATTTTCTCACAAGACGCAGCACGGGAAAGCCTAAGGCAGCCAGCATATGCCGAACCTGATGGTTCTTTCCCTCTGTCAAGACGATTTCAATCCAACTGGTGGGAATCGATAAACGTTTTCGGATGGGCGGTACACGAGGGGCTAAATCCACGTCGCTCTCTTGTAGCATTCGATATTGGGCGCTCGCACAGCGATGTAGTATTCGTTTTCCGTTATGCTTCACACTTATCTCGATACCTTCGCTAAGGCGAATCAGATCTTGGGAAGAAGGCTCCCCTTCAACTTGAACCCAATATCCCTTGGGCATCTTGGAACGAGGGTCGGAGTAGCGATGGATAAAAGTTCCATCCGAACTTAAAAGCAGTAGCCCTTCACTGTTTTTATCAAGCCGTCCACAGGGGTATACATTCGGAATTGGTATAAACTGTTTCAGGCATGTCGCATCTGATTCGCCAGTGAATTGACACACTACGCCATAGGGTTTGTGAAAGAGAACCAGGCCGGTTGTTTTTGAAGTAAACGATTTATGCCCGTTTTTTCTGGGAATTTTTTTTCAAGACATATACCGGATCAGAGCCCTTTTCGACTGTATCTCGGGTAATAACACATTCAGTTATATCTCCTCGGCTGGGAATGGAATACATAAAGGGCATCAGAGCCTGTTCCATGACTGAGCGCAAGCCGCGAGCACCGGTTTTGCGTTCTTGGGCTTTGTTAACAATTGCCTCAAGGGCGGCTATATCAAAACGAAGTTGTACGCCATCCATTTCAAACAGCTTTTGATATTGTTTGACCAAAGCGTTTTTTGGTTCAGTCAAAATTTTCAGCATGGCATCGGGTTTTAATTCTTCCAATGCGCTGATCACCGGCAATCGTCCGACTAATTCCGGTAAAATTCCAAACTGAATTAGATCTTCTGGTTCGACTTGTGCGAGTGTATCACCAATTTGTATGTCTTTTTTGGATTTTATGTCGGCACCAAAGCCAATTCGACCGGTAGAAACCCGCTTCTCAATAATTTTATCGAGTGCTTCAAATGCTCCGCCGCATATATACAGAATATTGCGGGTATTGACTTGAATGAGATTTTGCTCCGGGTGTTTGCGTCCGCCCTTAGGGGGGATAGCGGCCACAGTCCCTTCTAATAGTTTCAATAGACCTTGCTGCACTCCTTCGCCCGAGACATCGCGGGTAATGGAGGGATTGGCACTTTTACGGGAAATTTTGTCGATTTCGTCGATGTAAACAATGCCTTTTTCGCAGAGTTCAACATTGTAATCGGCAGCCTGTAACAGTCTGACAATAATGTTTTCAACATCTTCGCCAACATAGCCAGCTTCTGTTAATATGGTGGCATCAACAATGGTAAAGGGTACCTTTAAATACCGGGCTAGAGTTTGTGCCAACAAGGTTTTACCCGACCCGGTGGGACCAAGTAAGAGCACATTGCTCTTGTCGATTTCAACATCTCCCGGAGATGCAGACGCTTTGACTTGAACACGCTTGTAGTGATTGTATACAGCCACCGCAAGCGCCATTTTAGCCGCCTCTTGACCGATCACATGGTCATCCATGTGCCGCTTAATTTCTTCAGGGCTGGGGAGGTTAGGAGCGCTTTCGATTTTGTCGTCTTTTTTATTCTCTTCGGTGAGAATATCGTTACACATGGCAATGCACTCATTGCAGATGTGTACCGAAGGACCGGTAATTATTTTTTCAACTTGATCCGCAGTTTTACCGCAGAAGGAACATCTTACCAAACCGTAGCTTCTCCCTTTTGAGGCCATTCCTTATTTCTTCACTTGCCGATTCGATTGTAGAATTTCGTCCACAACACCGAAATCGACGGCTTCTTGGGCGGTTAAATGAAAATCCCGGTCAGTTTGCTTTTCGATGTCTTCGATGGTGCGCCCGGTATTTTCCGCCAAAATCTTGTTTAATTCCCGCTTGGTCTTAATGATTTCTTTGGCGTGAATCTGAATGTCACTCGACTGTCCCCCGGCGCCGCCAGATGGTTGGTGAAGCATCACTTTGCCGTGAGGCAAAATGTAACGCTTACCCTTATTGCCCGCAGATAATAAAATGGCGGCCATAGAAGCAGCTGCTCCCACACAAATGGTATGCACATCGGGTTTGACATACCTCATGACGTCATAAATAGCCAAACCTGCAGAGACCACGCCTCCGTGAGAATTGATATAGATCAAAATCGGTTTATCGGGATCTTCGTATTCCAGAAACAAAATTTGGGCAATAATCGCATTGGCAACTTGATCGCCGATGTCATACCCGATGAATACAATCCGGTCTTTTAAAAGCCGACTGTAAATGTCATATACTCGTTCACTGCGTCCTGTAGTCTCTATGACTGTTGGGATAAACATGTAAAAAACCTTCCTTTACGCTATAGAAAAAAACCGCCTTCACAAGCGGTCCCACCCGCCAGCTATGGGAATTTTAGGATTTAAAATACATTCCCGCAGCCGACAGTGCTTTATAGCGTGTTGTAATTTAGTCGGCTTATGGCGTTGCTACCGGAGCGGCTTCGCTATCTAAAGCGCCGATAATAAAATCCATAGTTTTTTCCATGCGCAGCTCTTCGCGAATATCGTTGATACGCCCACTCTGACGCAATTCGGCTTTCAGGGATTCAAAAGGAACACCATAGCGGGCAGATAACATCACCACACGGGAATCAACCTCTGCCTGGGTGGCTTTGATTTTTTCCTTTTTTGATATTTCATCCAAAATTCGAGCGCGCTTTAAAACAAAAACGGCATCTTCTTGTTCTTGGGGGCTGATAACCGGTGCATGATCGTGTTCGTGATCATGCCCTTCATGGTCGTGGTCATCGTGACTATGGGCTTCGTGGTCATGATCATGATCGTCCTGGTTCTGTCCCTGTTTATTCTTACGCTTGCGCTCCAGATAATATTGAATTCGAGCTTTGGGAACTTCAAAGGGATTAGAATCGATGACTCGGCGAATGGCCATGTCGTAGAGATTTCCTTTGGCAACATCGCGGGCGGAGCGTTCAAGTGAAGTGCGGATCATCAGACGAAGTGCATCAATGCTATTGGCGCCATTATTCTTGGCGAATTCATCATCCAGAGTGGGAAGGCTGATTTCGCGCACTTCTTCGATATGCACTTGATACTCGCCTTTGGCTCCTCGAAGTTCTTCGCTGGAGTAATCCATTGGGAATGTAATTGTAATTCTCACATCTTGATCGGCTTTGGCTCCCACTAGGCTTTCGTCAAATTCCCGGATGCTGCCCTTGCCAAGTTCAATGCGGAGTTTCTGGTTTTCATCAACCTGTTTGATGTCACCATTGACGATGATAGAGAGATACTTTGCGTTTACGAGGTCGCCGATTTTCGCTTCCCGGTCAACCACTGTATCACTGGCCTGCATCCTTTGCAACTGTTCCAGTTCATGCTCAACTTTTTCATCTGTAACTGCTTCTGCCTCAATGGGTAAATCGAGCTTGTAGTCCTTAACATCAAGCGGAGGATCGATTTCCATCTTGGCTTTGATAAGGATGGGTTGATCGGCTTTATCTTCTAGGTTTTCGATAACTCCAGGTGCGATAGGTTCTAGATTATGAGTTTGACAGGCCTCTTTGACCGCGGCTTCGACTAACTCTTGCAGAGCTTCGCGTGAAATCGGATCTTTGTAACGAGTGGCAATCACTTGTTTGGGTACCTGGCCCGCACGAAATCCGTTCAATTTGATTTCTTTGCTGTATTTCTTCACCTTTGTATCGAAAATTTTGGTGAAGCGTTCACGGGGAACTTCGATGTCTAAAATTCGTTCGGTCGGAGAGGCTTCAGTTAGTGTTGATTTCACAGCGTTGTCCTTCTAAAATTTAGCCATCAGGGACTTAAGGCAATGGTGCGAAAGGGGGGACTTGAACCCCCATCCGCTTTCGCGGGCTAGATCCTAAGTCTAGTGCGTCTACCAATTCCGCCACTTTCGCTTGTCTTACCCTACTTATTCTCTTTTGGCCGCCCTATCTTAGCAATTAATGCCATGCGGTCCAAGCAGGAGAGCACAGAGTATAAGCTTGGTGTCGAGGGGAAATAAGATTCGCTGAGGCATAGAAGGGGCAAAATAAAGCTCGCAGGAGCACACTATCAGTTAGTGAAAAAGAGGGCTAAATTAATTTAGTCCCTCCTTACTAAGTCGACTAGCTACCCTGAAAAAGGCTTCGATATTTACCATAGCCTTCTTTTTCCAGGCTTTCTTTGGGAATAAAGCGCAGTGAGGCTGAATTGATGCAATATCGAAGGCCATTGGGGGCCGGTCCATCTTCAAAAACATGGCCCAGATGAGAATCGCCATGTTTGCTACGGACTTCAGTTCGCACCATCATGAGACCGGTATCCTTTTTCTC
>JBBQAD010000444.1:0-3206 GCA_038315885.1 Fibrobacteria bacterium
TCGACTGCAATGGGACGTAATTGTCCTGCGTGGCCGAAGAAACGAATCCCATCTGGCAGTACCTCATATTCTCCACCAGCTTTTCGCAGCCAATTTAAAAAGCTTTGCAGGTGGAGTTGGTCCGCTCCTTCAATGTAAACATCGCCATGGGTGGCTATCGCAGAAACCGCAAAACTGGCGGCTTCAATGCGATCATTGATCACGGTATGTTGAGCAGGGTGCAATTCCGTTACACCTTCAATAATCCAGGTTCGATGAACATCTTGAGAAATTATGGCTCCCATCGATTGCATGAACATTGCCAAATCCACTATCTCAGGCTCGATGGCAGCATTTTGTATAACAGTCGTTCCTTCTGCTAAAACTGCGGCCATCATCAGATTTTCAGTAGCACCCACGCTGGGAAAAGGCAATGCGATTTTTGCCCCACGCAAACGTTTAGCCTGAAAGTGATACACATTGTCTTGAAAATCAATTTGTGCACCCATCTGTCGAAGACCTTCCAGATGAAAGTCCAAGGGTCGTGGGCCAATTTTACAGCCTCCCATCATGGGTATCGACGCTTTGCCGAATCGGCTTAGAAGCACTCCTGCTAATAGAATGGGAATGCGATTCATTCCCGAATATTTATGGGGAACCTCTGGTGTCGACAAGCCTCGGGTATCAAGCTCCAAAAACCCCTCAGCACGTTTCCAGTTAACCTTACATCCCAAAGATTCCAAAATTTCAGAGCTGATCCCCACATCACCGATATCGGGAACATTATTGATTTTTGAAGTTCCATGAGCGAGCAATGCAGCCACCATTTGTTTGGTAACCGCATTTTTCGCCCCCCGTACCCTGATTTTGCCCTTTAACCGATTTCCACCTTCAATGACATAACGACTTTCCATTTTATGAAATTAGCAATCGACTATAGCCCCTCGATAGAGGTTTTCTGTTAAGCAGCAAAATAAATCCAAGGCTTGCTGCATATTTTACCATAGGCTACCATAAAGAATAGTTGAGCTTTCGCTGTCTTTTATTTTTTGCAAGGGGTAGGAAGTGACAAAAATATTGGTAATCGATGATGAAGAAATTTCTCGCAAAATTATTTGTCGTTACCTAGAAGATTCGGGCTATGAAACTCTTTCTGCCAGCAACGGCAATGAAGGATTGCTCCTTGTAGAACAGCAAAAAATCGATGTAGTTGTGACTGATATTTTTATGCCAGAGAAAGATGGATTAGAAACCATTCAGGAGCTTAGAAAAAAACAACCGAATATTAAAATTGTTGCCTTGTCGACCTTTCCCGCTGGAGCCCTAGCCATGGCTGATTTGGCAGGAGCGCATCAAACGTTAAGCAAGCCAATTCTGAAGGATGATTTGTTACACTGTGTGGAATCTGCACTTCAAGTCAATTGCTAGCATGGCAAGCTGATTTTCTCTCCGAGATTATTCTAGTTTCTTCTCAAGCGAGAGCAAAATTATGCCGATACTAGATTCCTCTTTTATTCCACAATTTGCATTTTCCAATTCATATATACAGACTGTATTACCTGTGCTTCTTCGTCCACAAGCCGATGTTAACTTTCAGAGGGAACGTCTTGAACTTGCAGATGGCGATTTTTTGGATTTGGATTGGATAGAGAAACAGAATAGCAAGCTAGTGATTCTCTTGCATGGAATGGAAGGCCATAGCAAGCGAAAGTATATGATGGGTATGGCCCAAGCATTTTCCAATTCCGGTTGGGATGCTTTAGCAATGAATTTGCGGGGTTGTAGTGGAGAACCGAACAGGCTCCCCAAGGCCTATTATAGCGGTTGCACAGAAGATTTAGATGCAGTCGTAAAACATGTACAATATCGCAAGGCATATACTCATATTTGTTTGTTGGGCTTCAGTTTGGGTGGCAATGTTGTGCTAAAATACTTGGGAGAAAGTCATCGGACTTTTGATTCAGCAATTCGTGCTGGCATTGGAATTTCAGTTCCCTGTGATTTAGCAGGAGCGTCACAGGCACTGAGCAAGCTAAAGAACCGTATTTATTTAAAACGATTTTTAAATGAATTTCATCAAAAAATAAAAGCGAAATCGATTCGCTTTTCTGACCAAATTTCAGCAGACAATTTTTCAGAAATCCGTAATCTTGAAGACTTTGATGACCGTTATACTGCCCCGCAGTGGGGTTACCGAAATGCACAACACTATTGGGCAGAATGCAGCAGTGCGCCCCTCTTAAAATCGATCCGAATCCCAACTTTGATTTTAAATGCTAGAAATGACAGTTTTTTGAGTCTCTCCTGTTACCCTGTTGAAGCAGCTCGACTTAATCCGAATCTTTTTCTGGAAATTCCGGATTCAGGAGGCCACGTCGGATTTATGGAACAAGTTTTTTCGGATAGGTACTGGAGTGAGAAGCGAGCTTTGGAATTTGTGCAATTCAGTGAATCGGGATAATTTGGCCATATAATTGGTCGGGGTGACTGGATTCGAACCAACGACTCCCAGCTCCCAAAGCTGGTGCTCTAGCCAGACTGAGCTACACCCCGACTTTTGGGCAAAGGTAATTGATATGGAAAATTAAAGCAATGACCCAGAACCCTTTCTTACTCTATAGCCTCACTTTAGTTGTCTAGACTAAAATTCAAGACGTTGTACTTTCCCATCAATAGTAGCATACCCGACTTTCCCATTCCGACTGAATGAAGGCATATACTCAGTTTCTATCTTTCTCCATATAACACCACCATCGGTAGAATAGAAAACGCCTTCCTCAACTCGGGCCCACATTGCATCCATCCCTGTACTTGCATAATCATATAAAAACGAAATACTTTTTTTTGGAATCGGAATACTGGATAAGCTTTGATGGTTAATGTTATAGTTCGGGAAATAAAATACATAATCGTTCTTGGACCAAATAAATATACTAACAGGATTATTTCTATCACTGAATAAAAAAGGAGTTTCAGTAAATTTTATTAAATTAAATAATGTACCATTAACATATAATCGAGTAGGATCGACGAAACCAACTACATCACCATTGTCAAGGGCACTTAAATTTGAATACGGTGTTTCAATATTTATTTCCAGTACAGATAATGAAATACCCTTTCCAAAAGTAAGAAATCGTGCTTTTTTATCATCGCCTAAAAAGTGAACAGTTCCAATTCCATTTTTAGAGACAGTTAAAGATTTTACAGTTCTTAAGTCTGCAATT
>JBBQAD010000176.1:0-7292 GCA_038315885.1 Fibrobacteria bacterium
GCCGAAGAAATGCTGCGCGTACGGGCCAATATCAATGAAATTTTGAGCAAGCACAGCAGTAAATCGCTCGAGCAAATCGAGAAAGACACCGATCGAGACAAGTGGATGACAGCTAGCGAAGCAAAAAATTATGGCCTTATCGATCTCGTCGAAGCTAAGCGTTAGGACTAAATACTCAAGCTAACATTGCTTATTTAAGCAAGGCAGTGATGTGTTTCTCACTGCCTTTTTTGTTTTCCTTCATTCTTTAAGCTGTACTCTTGTAAAATTATGCGTTCTACAGTAAAAGCTTGCTTGACGTTTAGGCAATAAGCTTCAGCATCCCCAATAACAAATTTTTGGGCTTATTTCCAGCGTATTGATTGCCCGCTTTACAAAACTCAAGAAACTATGTCTTCGGAAAGGGAAACATGATACAATTCCCTTAAGCCGTAAATCGGCGACTGGACAGTGGACGTTCACTAAGGCGCATTGTGATGATACCCGATGTAAAAAACAAATACGCACGCATAATCAGCAGCCTGGGTCAAATTCCCACCCTTCCCTCGGTAGTAACAAAAACCATGGAAGTCATAAATAGCCCCAATTCTTCAGCCGAAGATGCTGCTCGATTTATTGAAAAGGATGTAGCACTCACATCCAAGGTGTTACGCCTGGCCAATTCGGCCTTTTATGGCATTCCGAGAACGATTTCATCGGCAACCTCAGCCATTGTTATTCTCGGATTCAACACCATTCGCAGTTTGGTGCTATCGGCTTCAGTACTGAAACTTTTTCCGGCAAAAGCAGGTACAGTCGAATTTGATCGAAAAGCATTTTGGCAACACTCCATGATGACAGCTATAGCCACTCGCATGCTGGCCAAGCGTTATCAGCGCAACAAATTGGTCGACCTAGAGATGGCGTTTTCAGCCGGTTTATTGCACGATGTCGGAAAAATAATTCTCGAACAGTTCGCTCACGAAGACTATATGCCTGCTTTAACACTTGCCCGCAAAGAAAACATTCCGCTATTGGATGCTGAAAAAAGAGTTTTAGGATTAACCCATGCCGATGTAAGCGGAATGCTGATTGAACGCTGGGATATGCCCAATGAGCTGCGCATGCCAGTGTTACACCACCACAGTCCTAGTGAAGCTGCCGACTTTGCTGACCTGGCCGCTTTGGTACACTATGCCAATCATCTCGCTCATATAAAGGGAAGTTCGTGCATTGAAGGTGAAGCATTTACGCCATTAGACCCTAATGTTCTCAATATCTTGCAGTTGGCGGATACAGAAGAATCGCTGCTGGCTGAATTGGAGGCGCAAATTGCCGCAGCCTCGGTTTTCTTTGCGCTAGCCGACGAAAAGTGAGATCACAGAGAAGATGGCTTTAGAATTCGATGCAGAGCTGTTTGGCAAACCCGAGGCTTTTTTTGAGAAACATGAAAAAGGTTTCACTCATCCTTCTGTTATCAATGAAAGCCTTAAGATACTTCGCAACCCAACCTGCTCGGCAGAATCGCTTTCCGTTTTTTTAGAACGTGATCCGGGACTCTCTTCACGAATTTTAAAATTGGCCAACTCCGCCCTCTTTGGCACACCCAAGGCGATTAGTTCACTCAAAGCCGCCATCATCCGTTTGGGAAACCAGAATATTGCCCGTCTTGTTCTGGCCTTATCGTTAACATCGAAGGCAGGGGCAGCCAAACCCCAATGGCAACGCTTTTGGAAGCATTCGGTCTCGGTCGCTATGTTATCACGGCATATTGCCCAATTTCTAAACAAGTACAATCGCCAGGAACAGGATGAGTTTTTCAGCATGGGATTGTTACACGATCTTGGCCTCTTGATTGAATTGGCTTCAGGTAGCCTAGAGCCGGTCTTCAAACGAATTGAAAAAGATGCCTGTGGAATACTGGTAGCCGAGCGTGAAATTCTGGGCTTTGATCATTGTCAACTGGGAGCAGTTATTGCCGAGCGGTGGAATTTTCCTGGAGATTTGCGAAATGCGATTACCTGTCACCATGACCCCGATAATTCAGGAGATTTTATTCAAAAGGTGATTGTAATTCACTTGGCGAATTTGATTTGTCATGGCTTTAAGGTCAATATCTGTGCTGGTGAAAATCCTCCCGAAACGAAGGAGCGCTATCTCGAAATCGTACAACTCCCAGTGGAGCAATTGATCATATTTGGTTCGTGGCTCTCGGATCAGCAAGAGAGCATTGATGCATTTGGCTCTGCTATGATAGGATAATGATGCAGTCCTGCAGGGATGCTCGGCAACGTTACGTGCGGGAAGGATTCGGTTTAGATGGGCAATCGAGAAAAAAGGACCTTCGGCAGAATCAGGATAGGAATCTTGGTTTGCCCAATGCTGCTATCTATTCTGCAATCTTTTCTGCTACCGATTAATCTGCAGGCCGATGAACGGTTTAAAGTGTATGGATTTATTGATGCGGGTGCAGGCCTAATTGAACCTAAAGAGAATCATCCGGCCCTTGGGTTTTTTCGCCAGGGCTTTAATTTTGGAGTAGAACACTTAAATCTTTATTTCGATTTTAAACCCAACGAGCGAACCCGCGCATTAGCAGAACTGAGTTACGGTGATGACATTATAGTTTCACATTGGCGTCCTGGCCTTGAGTTCGAACCCATTCGTATCGACGGCATTCCCTATACCGAGCTATCCGAATCGTTTCGTAACTCTTTGCAAGAGATTCAAGACAATTTAAATGCCCAGAGCTATCTACCCGATACCGCTCGGAGTCACTCAGTAAAATTAATTCGTGCTCAAATGGACTTTCGCATGAATGAGCTTTTGACCTTGCGTGCAGGTCGATTTATTACTCCAGCGGGCATCTGGAATGTGGATCATGGTTCTCCCGTATTAATCACAATCGGTTATCCCTATCAAAGCAGCTTATTACCATTGTTTCCCTTGTGGCAAGAAGGATTGATGCTGATGGGTGGAACTTTTATTGATGATATTGAAATTAATTATAATCTATTTGGAAGCACTGGTTGGCGAGATAATGATTTAGATAACAAGGAAACCTACCCCTTTCGTACCATCGACTCCTGGAAACATATGGGTGCAGGAGGCCATACCGAAGTATCCTTCGAAAAACTGCAAGGAATTACTGTCGGTGTAAGCGGTTATGCCGGCGGTGATCATCGAACCGAAACCTATGCCGTGGCTACGATTGATAGGCCCTCCTCCAAACTGATAAGTCTGATATCAGCCGATTCTAGCCAACAAGAAAGTATGGCAAGAGACCTATTTACTCCCTACATGGATGAAATCACTTTTCGCAACCGTGTTCGTCAACTGAAGCATCACTATGTAGCGGGTATAGATGCAAAAGCAAGCTATGCCAATTTTACTCTACAGGGAGAAATCAACCATCGGGAAGTTGATAATGAAATGACTGGTGGAGTGAATGAATTTTTTGGTTTTTACGCACTACTGAATTACTTGTATTCGGTTAACAATTGGCTTTCCTTAACTCCTTATTTCATGTTCGAGCATCTTGATTGGACTGACCCCACATCAGACCCTACCTTGATTCAGCTTCCCTTTGATTCGTGGAACAGTTACATCGGCGGTTTAAACTTATGTCTCTGGGGTAATGCCCGTTTCAAAGCTGAATATCGATACAATCAAATGGGTTTAGAAAAACCTGTTCGAATAAAACATCGCTATTCTGAAGTCGATTTGAGTTTGGGTTACTGGGTAGGGCAATTCAGTTTGGCGTTTTAAGCATGCAAAAATTCATTTTTTTCATATTTATTTGCTTGATAATAGGATGCTTGAGCATAGGGCACAGTGCATCAGCATTAGCCATTATTACCCATCCCAGCTGCAAAGAGAACAGTATCAGTGCTGCTGAGATCAAACGAATTTACAAAGGAAAAATTCAGGAATGGGCAGGCCGAACTGTAACACCTTTAGACCTTGACCCGGTGCATTCAGTTAAAAACACCTTTTTGAAACATTATTTGAACATGGATGTCATGAAGTATCGCCAGTTTTGGATGACCCAGGCCATTAAGGGAACGGGCACCGCCCCTACTGAAATGAAAACCCAACAGGATGTGGTGAAATACGTCTCAAGCCATCCCGGGGCTATCGCCTATGTTGAAGCTGTGGTGTCTGATAGCACGGTAAAGGTGTTAAAAATCAAAGAATAAGCAGCCAATTTCTTGCAAGAATAGATAAGTCAAATTTTGGCTTCGTATCAGGCTAGCCACCCACTAAAATATCTTAGACTATATGAGATCTGTAATGGTTAGGTACAAGGTTAATGTCACTTAGACTTAAATTGTTCGTCGGTCTGGGAATTGTTCTAGGTTCCAGCTTGGCTTTTTTTCTCTATGCCTCTTGGCAGGCTGCTGAAATTCGTCATAAGAACTGGCAATTGCGCAATGTGGATTATCCGGGTTTGGACAAAGCCTCCAAATTACAAACACTTGTGCGTGAGACTCGCGAATCCTTCATTCATGCGGTCGACGAAATGGATGCTGATCTGCTCGAAGAAGTCGATAAACGAGCGCCAGTCTTTGATTCACTTGCCAATGAGATTCTGAAAATTGATAACAATGAAACTATCCATCAATTACAAACCCAGTATCGAGATTATGTAACAGTTACTACGAAATTGGTGCGCGATTATCTTGAGGGCGATAAAAAAATCGTTTCCCGTCTGGCCGAGGCTAATCACGCTGCGACTCAGCTCAATCAGCAAATTCAGGCATACAGCGACTCCAAGTATCAAAATTTTATTGGAGTGATGGAAGTCTTAAACCGCAATGGCTTTCGCTTTGTAAACATGCTGATGCTGATGGGAGTAGGGCTGATGGGTGTGTTACTCAGCTTGGGATATGCCCTAGTGGTGATTATCAAGCAGATTGAAAAGCTATCAATTTCAGCCAGCACACTGGCTTCGGGAAAGCTCAATGAATCCATTGAAGTCAATCGTGTCGATGAGCTGGGGGTCTTGCAAGATTCCTTTGAAAAGATGCGTATCAATCTTAAAAATCATATCGGGCAATTAGATAGCATGGTCGAAAATAGAACCCGTCAGTTACAGCGGGCTCAAAAAGAAACGGAAGATATTCTGGGAAGCATCCAAGAAGGCATTTTCACCGTTAACCCAGATGCGTCTGTAAATGAAAAACATTCCATCAAGGCCAAGGAGCTCTTTAATACTTCGGTTTTTAAGGGAGTATCGCTGGCAACTCTTTTTGGTGCCGATGAGAGAAAAATGCTGCTTCTCGACAAATGGCTAAAGATGATGTCAAGTGGAAAGCGTTTTCTGAAAAATTGGAAATCCTTTGTACCCTTAAACCCGTTTAATGAATTAGTGATATGGGAGGGTGGCGTACAAAAAATCTTGAAACTGGATTGGCAACCAATCGAAGATGAGGGGGCTCTGAGCAAGATTATGGTTTTGGCAGCCGATATCACAGAGACAAAACGTTATGAGAAGCAATTAAATGAGTTAAAACAGGCACAGCAATTGTATATGCAGCGTGTATTGGCTTGCGCCGAAGCAGACAAAGAAGATTTGGATAATTTTCTGGAGCAGTGTGACAAATTGGTTATTGAGGCGAACAATATTCAGCTACAATCTGACTTAAGCACCAGAACCAAGAGTCTGTTTCGCTCTATGCACACCTTGAAGGGCAATGCGGGTACCCTGGGCTTTAGTCGTGTTTCTGAGAGAGCTGCAACTTGTGAAGATGTCTTGTCCATTGTACGCGAGAGCAGTCAAAGCGTCGATGTAAGCACTTGGGAAGCGTCCATAAAAGCCTTAGGTAAAGAACTCGAAGCCATACGCCAGGTGCGTGAATCGGTTTTTGGTGAATCTCGAGGAAAAATGCTTATAGATAAGCAGGCCATGCGACGATTGACCGATGAGATCTTAACCCAGCCCTTTTGGGATAATGAGATTATTCTCGACAGATTGGCATTGCTGGATACGGCGCCCTTTCATGTATTCAGTCGAAAATATCAACGCTTGGTCGAAACTTATGGCCAGCGTTCGGGCAAAAAGATTGGTGAATTGGTCATTGGCAACCCCAACTTGCAGGTTCCCCGTGAGCAATTGTTGCAAGTTGACTCTTGTTTAATCCATCTACTGCGCAATGCACTCGATCACGGTCTAGAAACTGATGATGTGCGAGCCAGTTTACAAAAAGGTTTGGGACGCCTGGAATTAAAGGCTCAAATCAATGGGGGAGAGTTGCAAATCAGTGTTAAAGACGACGGAAAAGGCATAGATGGAGATACTGTGGCACAGCGTGCATTACAGTTAGGCTTGATCGATGAGCTGACCTTCAATTCGCTTGACCAAAAGGGAAAGGAAAACCTCGTTTTTCTGGCCGGTTTTACGAGTAGAAAAGACGTAAATGAATTTAGTGGCCGGGGATTAGGATTAGATGTTGTCAGAGAGCAGGTTAAGGCGATGGGTTGGCGCATGGAGATGTTGACAGCTCTAGGCAAGGGAACAGAATTCCGACTTTTTATTCCATTGCGTCAAACCTCTGGGAAGACCTAGGAGTCACGATGTCGAGAATTTTGATCGTAGATGATAGCGCTTTTGTGGTGAAGAGCTTGGCTAATCATTTAAGTGCCCAGGGTCATGAAATCGTGGCTACCGCCTGCGATGGCATAGAAGGTCTAGAGGCTTTTCGTCAGCATCGACCAGACTTAGTGTTACTCGATATCACCATGCCGCGCAAAGACGGAAAGGAATGTTTACAAGATATCATTAAAGAAAACTCCGCGGCAAAAGTGATCATCGTTTCAGCTACTTCGGAAACAGATTCTGTAATGGAATGTTTACAAATGGGTGCACTAGCTTTTATCGAAAAACCTTTGCGACTCCACGACCCTTCCTTCTGCGAGAGTTTTAATAATTCGGTTGCCATGGGGCTGGCAGGCGAGGTTCAGTAATGATGCAAAGTGATTTTCAGTTCGGTCGACATCTCAGTCCTGAATTAGGTTCGCAGACTTTAAGCGCTATTTTAAGTGGCTTTACACAAACCTGTTATGATTTATTAGGAAGCCGGGTGGAACTCTCCTTGGTGGAGATGGGACCGATAGAAAGAATTACTCCTGCATTTCCATTAATAGGTATGCTTGAATTTTCTGGCTGGGTCACCGGATTTTATGCCATCTCGCTCGATCATGAATTGTGGTCTTCTATAACTGAGGGCAAGCTATCGGAGACAGACAGTCTAGAGCTCTTTAAAGAAGTGATAAATTCCACCTCTACGCCAGTCTTTACTGTATTGCGGGAA
>JBBQAD010000495.1:0-2212 GCA_038315885.1 Fibrobacteria bacterium
TAAGCGAATCCATCAAACCATTCAATCAAGCCAATCAAGCATTGGGGCGAAGCATTTTCAAGTCCTTAGAATTTTAAAAGTATTGCTGTAATACTTTCTTATTCCCCAATATGTAATCAACGCCTGAAATCAAGGTGATTATTGTAACTCCTGTCATGAGGCCATAGGGTAGGTAATTCCAAATTAGCGCCCAATAAGCCAAATCCGGCCAATAGCGGACAATTAAATGGTCAGCAATCGCAAGCACTAAAATGGTGATAAAAGCCGTACCTTGCAAGGCTGTTTTCCATTTTCCACTGGGTCTCGCATCGATAATGATGCCCTGTGCCGCAGCGAGAGTTCTCAGGGTTTCGACTGTTGCCTCTCTAAAATAAATGAGGGCTACCATCCAAACACTGGCGAAATCAGAGGCTAAGAAGCACAAAAAGATGCTCATATTGGAAATTTTATCAGAAAAAGGGTCGAGAAGTTTACCGAGATTAGTGACCTGTCCCATTTTTCTTGCCAGATATCCATCTAAGCCATCGCTCACGACAAATAACACGGAAAGCACCAGGGCCAAAATTTTAAAGATGAGATGGTTGTTTTGATAGACCAAGTCGCTATCGTAAAAAAAGACCCAGATAAAAGCCGGGCTTAAAACTATTCGACTCACAGTCAGTTGGGACGCCACCGAAAGTGGCTTTCGAGAATCTTTATCCCGGTAATAAAAATAGAGATAACCGATGGTAGTTACAATCATGAGCAAAATACTGATAGCCATTGAGATGCGGGAGAAATGCACCGCATCCCAGACATAGAGAATCATGGTAACATTCATGGAGAGTGTGGTGACCTTGCCCCAATTAGAACTCTTGAGCAGTTCTTTCGATTCCTTGAGTAATACAATCGAAAAAATCAGGTAAAACAGATTTCGGATAGTGACGATGATAAAACCAGCGCAGAGCATACTCGGAAAGGGCGCGTTAACATCATTGAGTTGGCGGAGAAATAAACTGAAAATAATCAGGTTAGCCAGCAATTTTTCACCGATACCAAGCCAGAACAAAGCATAAGGCTGTTCTATATCTTGGTGTTGAATTTTAAAGCTGGTGTAAAAACCCATTAAAAGAGTGGCCAATAGTAATACACTAGCCCAAACTTTTTCTCCTTGAAAGATGCAGACGAGGGTGCCCAGAAATATGATCAGTTTAATTCCCGTCCAGATTCTGCCCTTTAAGCGGCGGGGAACAATCTGGGGATCTGATTGGGAACTAGAGGAAGCGGGATAAGATGTCGGATCTGAGGCCTTCATGTTATCAATAGTAATTGCAATTGCGGGGGCTGATTACGCGCTGATGTCCCTAGGCATCTTTTAGCAACTTTCGAGCATGATCCAAGGTGGCCTTTGATTCGGTATCACCCATCATTCGTGCCAATTCTGCAATGCGTTCTTGTGCACTTAATTCTTTGACCATAGTTAGGGTTCGGCCTTGGGCATTTGTTTTTACAACTTGCATTTGCTGAGGCGCACAGGCCGCGACCTGATGGAGGTGGGTAATTGCAAAAATTTGATGATGTTCAGCCAGGCTTTTTAGTGTTTCTCCCACACGCTTAGCCGTGAGTCCTCCAATACCGGCATCAATCTCATCGAAAACCAACAAAGGTTGGGTATCGGCTTCTGCTAAAGCGGCCTTAATTGCCAGCATGACACGGGATGCTTCACCTCCGGAGGCAACCTGCCGCAGTGGTTTGGGATTCTCTCCGGGATTAGCGGCCAACAAAAATTCAATTAGATCCCAACCTCTTTCGCTGAGACTTTGCATGTTTTCTAGGCCGGGCTCGCTTCCCTGGATATTCAAAAATAACCGGCTCCCCTCCATGCCCAAATTCGCGAGGAGGGCGTTTACCTTAGCCTCAAATTTATCCTTGGCTGATGATCTGCTTGTATGCAAGGCACGACCTTGCTGGACTAAATTCTGAAAAATGCCTTTTTGATTTTCTTGCAGCTGAGTGACATCAGATGAATGTGTTTGGATGGCTTCTAATTCACTGCGTCTGCGTTCGCGAATGGCAAGAAGGCCCTCATTGTCACACTTATATTTTGATTTCAATTTTTGAATGAGTGCCAAGCGCGCATTCATATCATCCACCTGGCTGGAATTTGCCACGCCGGGTAATTTAAAGTGCCGCAGGGAATTCTGTATTTCTTGCACTTGGGGTATAAATTCCC
>JBBQAD010000344.1:0-4430 GCA_038315885.1 Fibrobacteria bacterium
TGATCTAAATGTGGACCAAGTGGATCAAATTAGAAAGGGACTCTTCGCACTGCCCCTAGCTGATAGCTGGCATAAACGGCTTTATGAATTGATCCTATAAATTCACTTAGACTGTTATGCTGGATTGCCTTCTTCCAGGCCGAAGTAACGATGGGCATTGAAGTAACAGATGTCTCGCACCATGGTACCTAGCAAAGTTCTGTCTTCGGGGATCAAGCCCTTCTTCACATCGTCTCCCAATATGTTACACAAAATTCTTCGGAAATATTCATGACGCGAATAGGACAGAAAACTGCGTGAATCGGTTAACATTCCTACAAAGCGCGACAGAAGTCCCAAATTCGATAAGGCATCAATTTGTTTTTCCATTCCGCTTTTTTGGTCGAGAAACCACCAGCCGCTGCCATATTGCATTTTGCCTGCAACACTGCCATCTTGAAAATTTCCGATCATGGTCGCCATCAATTCGTTGTCAGCTGGATTGATGTTATACAGAATGGTTTTCGCTAATTTGTTTTCTGTATCAAGGCGGTCAAGCAGAGCGGAGAGGGGGCGACCCTGTTCAAAGTCTCCAATGGAATCAAAGCCAGTATCCGGGCCCAGATTATTCAACATGCGTTTGTTATTGTTGCGCATAGCTCCCAAGTGATACTGTTGCACCCAGCCTTTGGCGTTATCCATAAGGCCGAATTCGTAGAGCATCCCCGACTTAAAAGTCAATATTTCATCTGCGTTTAGGGATTTTCCCGAACGAACTTTGGCAAAAATTGTTGTCAATTCTTTTTCACTGGAAGGGGCAGCATAGGCGGTTTCTAAGCCATGATCAGAGAGTCGGCAGCCCAGGGAATGAAAGAAATCGTGGCGTTTATTTAAGGCATCCATAAAGTGAGAAAAATTGGAGATAGATACACCGGCAGCGCTTTGTAGTTTATCGATCCATTGATTAAATGTAACGGCATCTTCAACTGCCATGGCTTTATCGGGCCGCCAGGTGGGATGCATTTTTGTGGATGAATTTCCCGATGCTGCAAAAGCCACATGATGGGCAAGGTCATCGCAGGGGTCATCGGTGGTACAGACAACGACTACATTAAAATGTTTTAGTAATCCTTGGGTAGTAAATTGATTATCCTGAAGCTTTGAGTTACACTCATCCCAAATAGATTTCGCCGTTTCGGGACTTAAAAGCCGGTCGCTAATACCAAAGGGGTTATTCAATTCGAGGTGCGTCCAGTGATACAATGGATTGCGTAAAGTTTGGGGAACAGTAGCTGCCCAGGCAGAAAATTTCTCCCAATCGCTGGCATCTCCCGTACAATATTTTTCTTGCACTCCGGCGGTGCGCATGGCTCTCCATTTATAGTGATCGCCGTAGAGCCAAATGGCGGTGAGACTGGGAAAGCGATGATTTTTTGCAATTTGATCAGGTGGAAGATGACAGTGATAATCCACAATAGGCATCAGCTTGGCGTGATTGTGATACAGGTCTTGGGCAAGATCGCTTTCCAGCAAAAAATCGTCGTGGATAAAGCTTTTCAATTTTTCCTCCTCGTAGTTTAATAGGTCAATATGGTTTATTTTCTGTTCTTTTCAGCCTTGGAGACTTACCTAGTTGCATGCCTTTATTTTCAGCAAAGGTACTTTTTGGCAAGGAATTCCTGGGAGTGAGGCCAATTTAGCCGCCTAAAAACCTTGCTTTTAATTTAATCAGTTAAATTTCAAACCCTATATTTCAGAATTCAGCAATTAATTATAGAGTAAGGCTTTCATGGCAACTCCAAAACGACATTTTGCAATACGAGATATTGAGGCACTTCGCAAAAATGCCGCTGCAGCTAAAGGATTAGAGAAACGCAGCATCGATTTGTTATACGCCTGTTTAAAACCTGATGCCAATAGAAACAAACGCGACAACTATGATTTGCACTGGGTGATGGTTTATTTACTTGAGCAGAGTGACGAAAGTAAAGCGAAGGCCAAACAAGCCGTGTGGACAGAGGCTATAGAAGGCGGTCCAATCGATAGATCAGGGCATTCCTGGGATCAGGACAACTTTTTTAAGCAGCATATCTGGATTGCCAGTGCTATGGCGGCCCATATCGCGATTGCAGCCGATTGGTTGGCGGCTGAAGGGGTATTTGATTCCAAAGAAATGAATGCCATTGGCGAGAAAATGGTGTCAGCCTTTTGGACTTATATCTATCCCCATCTAAAGGGTAGAGGCCGTTCCCCCATCTATGTCGAACCCATGAATCAGGATGCGGCCATGGTGGCCGGTTGCTTGATGATTGGATATCTCTTCGGTACCAAGTGGATGACATTGCCCAAGGCCCAGCGTCTCTATGCAGATGCCCGTGTGCTGGCGGGAAATCTCTTGGGTCAGTTCTTTAAGACAGGCTTTGATAATGATGGCTTTACCTATATGCGCATCATTCAGCCCCCAGTGTTAACCTTGTTGGCTTTAGTTCTTGAAGAAGCAGAAGGGGTGGATTTTTATCATCAACGTTTTGCACCGAATAATTTCTCAGTAGCGATGTTCATGGAAAAGTTGCAGCGCTTTGTATTACCTAGCGGAACTTCATTTCCTTATGGGCGTTACGGCTATGTTTTGGAGTGGAACGTTTACTCGCAAGCCTATGCAGCTCATAAAACAGGAAATCCCGCTTATCTAGAACAATGCCTGAGCACCAAACAGGCTCATTATATCACTCCCTGGATTGCCATGGACTTGCCTTTAGCGGTGGCACTTTCACCCTATGGCAGTGAGGCGGGCACTCCCCGGAAAATCCATAAACCGGTATATGAAACATGGCATGATCCCGATATATGGTCAAACATCGCATCGGCTAAGGCAAAATTGCATGCTCATCTTTGCTGGAGAAAAAATTCTCATGCGACCATGGTGCTCGAACATGAGGGAGAACGCTGTGTTGTTCTTTCTGGAGAAAGCTCCTCAGAATGTAACTCGCTTACGTTTAACTTTGTCAATTCTAAAAATGAAGCGGGTAGTCAATTTGAACACCTGATGATTCTCGGTGTCCAGGTGAGCCGTATCCAGTTGAAAAACCAATGGGACCCTAGAATAATCAAGGATTTTACCAAGACTGTCTTAGTTCTCGATCAGGGACTGGTTTTGACCCTTGACCAATTTCTAGCCTACTGCGAGCTAGATACCACCTATCAGTTGAATACCATGAACCCCATTGAGGGCGAGATGATGCCCTCTGAAAAAACGGGAAAAAAGATTCAGATACTCACTAACCTGGGGGCATGGAACAGGGAAAAATCCGAGAAAGCAACAGGTAAACACTCGCTAGGAGTCATGAACCGGGCAAAATTGCCGCGCGACTACAAGGGCTTTGCAGCGGCATTGTTTAACTTCAGCGAAAAAAAAGTCAGTCATTTCAAGACTGAGAATAACAGTGTACAATGGCAGTTCGAGGGAATGAACTGTGGAGTTCATCTGAATCTCGACCAGGCACCGCGTTTTCGAACGGAAAAATGGGGACAGACCGATGGCCTGATGCTAGTTAATTTGGGTGAAGGACTCATTTTGTTCTCAGCTCGTTACTGGCGGCGCGATAAGGATTGGTTGTGGTCAACGGCCCGAGTCAATTTGGGCTGGATTGACCAGACTTTGTCGGTAGAAACCATGAAGTATGGTCAGTATATCCGCTTTCGCTGCAGACTCTTTGATGTATCCATACTGCGTGGAACAGGATACGATGTGTATATCAAGAGTGACAAAAATGTAATACTTGATTTACCATTGCCCGGTGATATGACCTTTGTGCAGGTCAATGGAAAGGTTCATTCCAGCGAAAAAAAAGAAAATCGTCTGTATATCTCTTACAAGGCGAAGGCCGGCCAAGCAGATCTGGAGAAATCAGAAATTAAGGGGACTAAGAAAGGTCTGAAAAAAGAGAATCTGAAAAATGCTATCGAAATGAGAGATACCCCTGCCAATGTAAACACATTTTATGCCGATATGGAAAAGTCTTTTAAACTCAGCCAGTGTGACGATATTTTAGTGAACCATCATGAAAAGCGTCTGGATGAAGTAAGAGACTTGCTACAATCTGACGATACCTATGTGCGTCTGATGGCGGCTGAAGTGTTGGGTTGGATTGGCGAAGACTCTGATGCAGTCACTTTGATTGAAAGAATGATTGCAGAATCAGGATTAAGCTCTGAAATTGGAGGGATATCTGGACCCTGGTTTGGTAAATGGCAGTTTTTTTCCGCTGTTACAGTGATGGCCGATAGCCTGCGAAAATTGGGAAACTCCGCCGTGCTGCCTCAACTTGAAAGGGCTTATGCCATGCAGGTTGAGCCGCATGCCAAAGAATCTATTCAGTTGGCAATTAGCACACTAAGAGAAGGTGCATGAGTTTCCCCTTGGACGAAAAATTGGTAATTGCGGTGGCATC
>JBBQAD010000338.1:0-4509 GCA_038315885.1 Fibrobacteria bacterium
AGGATTCTCCTCTCTGGAGCTTGGACAGCCATTGTAACAGCTAAGGGTTTGCACTTAGTGTGTTCGCTGGTGATTAAGTCGTCAAATTGAATGTGCTTCACCAAATTGCACATTTCTTCACCTTTTTGCACTTCACCAATATTCACCTTTTTGCACTCCTCAGCTAGAAACTCCAGCTTGCGAGCCACGGTTATTCTGTGGACACCCACCAAAATGGCAGAGCGTCTCATGGAGACTCCCGAGCAGAGTAATTTGAACAAGGTATGATTGGCTCTACGTTTATTCTGGCCAAAGGCGGGCTGAAAGGTGGCGTGGGAGAATCGTTTAGAGCAGATTCTACAGCGAAAGCGTTGGATTATTTGTCCATCAGAAGGCCTATGGTAGAAGCCATCTTTTGCGATTTGGCGGGACTTACAGGGAAGATCTGGGCATGAATTATTGGGGCACGAAACGGACACGAGTCAGGAACAAGGCAAATTTTAGACCAACACGAAGAAACATTAGAAAATGGAAACCCAAAGCCCACAGATATGTAACACCACCAAAGTAGACCAGTTTGGAAATCTTGACAAAAACAGGGTAGCGAAATATCTTGCTCCCCAATCGGGATGTAGCTCAGTCTGGTAGAGTACTTGAATGGGGTTCAAGTGGTCGATGGTTCGAATCCATTCATCCCGACCAATTCCCAAGCCTTTGACTTTTTTATTTATTGCGCTTCTTCGTCGAGAAGTTCGTCATCAAGCTTTATCCGTCTTATTCGAAAAAACGCCAAACTAACCCGAGCTAAAAAATCTCCTAATCGGTCTTGCAGCTCTGCAAAGGGTATGTTCCTTTCATGCTCGATATATATTGCCGCCATTGCTCTGGCTTCGGAAGCATCGGCGGGACCAAAAATCGGTAAACAATAACACCAGACACTTTGCTGAGGTCTATCAATAGCCTTGGATAATTTTTTTAAAAAATGCACACCATCCTGAAAGCAGGATTTAATCAGGTCAGGTAATCCGCCATCCTCTTCCAAATTTTCATACACTCGCACAAAACTAGGTTCGAGCTTTGCCTGTAAATGCTTTTCAATTGCCTGCCGAAGCTCAGCGCGTGTCATTATCTGTTCGGGTTGCAACGATAATATCGAATCTGACCTAGCGAGTTCCTTGAGTTCTTTCGTCTCAAATTGCGGACTTGAGTTAGGCTGTAAATCTGTATCACTGTCAAAATTCGACCCAGAAAAATTTTCTGAAGATTCAAAACGAAGGGAAAGTGCGCCAAAGGAAATAAAATCGCCTTCGATGATAAATTGTTGATGAACGATTTGTCCGTTTATAAGTGTGCCATTGGTCGAATCCAAGTCTTTAACAATAACTTTACCTCCCAGCATGAATATTGTTGCATGGGTTTTTGAGACGGTTGGATGATCCAGAACGATATCGCTATCTGGCGAACGGCCAATTAGAACCCGTTCATCTTCAATTTTCCACTGCTTTAATGAGCTGGGCTGAATCAATCGATATTCCATGTGTGCTTCCAAAATAGCATTCCCCTATCCCTGCATTATAGCTCTTTATCCAATATGATTTCGCGGATGAAAACTTCGATGGACTTCAGCCAGATAATGGGCTTCGACATGAGTATAGATTTGGGTACTGCTGATATCGGCATGCCCCAACATTTCTTGCACGGCTCGTAAATCTGCTCCCGCTTCAATTAAATGTGAGGCGAAAGTATGACGAAAAGTATGAGGTGAACAGCGTGTCTCAATTCCCGCCGAAATGACGAGATCTTGAACTCTTTTCCAGGCACCCATTCGGGAAAGGTTCGTCCCTTGTTGGTTGAGAATAAGTAGTTCATTGGCGGCTTCTTTAGCGCAGCGCTCCACTTTTAAGTAAGTGCCGATGGATGCTTTTACCTTTTTGCCTAAGGGAATTAACCTTTGTTTATCACCCTTTCCGATTACACTGATAAGCTCATCATCCCACAGAATCTGATTAACAGAAAGGTTAATCGCCTCCGAGACTCGTAAGCCCCCTCCATACATTAATTCAATTAGACAGAGATCACGCCAGGCGGCTTTTTTTCCGGCTTGAATATTTTCATATAATAAGTGATAGAGTTGTTCAACTTCAATATGACTTAAATATTCTGGATGATAGTGACTTAATTTTGCACTTCTCAAGATTGCTGTGGGGTCTTTTGCTAATACCTTTTCATCGAGCAAAAAACGGCTGTAACTCCGCAAGGAGGAAAGTCTACGCGAGAGCGAACTTGCCGCAAAACCCAGATTTTGTAAGCTATCGAGATACAGTCGTAGGCAATCGGTGGTCAGCTGTTCAAGACTTGGGGCTTTGGATTCGTGGTGCTTCCGCTTCTTGTCAGCAATCACTGCAAAGGAGTAATAATGCAACAGATCGGATCGATAAGCACATAAACTAGCCTGGGAGAGACCCTTTTCATGCAGAAGAAAGCTTTCAAATGCGATTTGTTGGGGATAGGTATTTGTTTCTGCCGGCATGGGACAGAATCTAGAAGCTAGTTATAATTTTTGACTGACCAATTCTTCAATTGTTTCGGAGTGCTCGGATCCTGTCCGATTAGATTGATCGTTAGAAACAGTATGAGGAATCTCTATAACACTAGTCCTAACTGTTGACATTGTTCTAGTTTTTTCTTGACCGTCAAGGCTTTTTTTCATTTCGCCGAGTATTCTGTAAGTCTGGGAAACGGAAAGATTGTAGCGTCGGGCTAGCTCAGTACCAGGAACTCCATTTTGATACTCTTGTTGGATTTCCAAGTTACGGGGTTCACTTTTGCGTTTGATGGGCGTAACAATAAACTTGCTGCGTAGTTGATGGACTGCCTGCCTTGAAATTCCTAAAAAAGTGCCTACCGCTGCATCAGTTTTGTGCACTTCTTGCAACGTTAATAGTTCTTCACGCGTGACTCTGGCCATACGTACATCCCGGTTAGTTCAGTTCATCCCAAAGGCTCAGCTAAGCTAAAATATGGACTTGCCTGAAAGCAAGATTTTTGTTAGCGAGCGTTGCATTATGTGAGTTATTTTCTCAAACATTCCAATCAAAAGTAAAGTGTTTCGTCACGATTTTTATTTTTTTCCAATCGCCTAAAGGAATCCATAATTTTGAAAAACTTCAATTCTGGGTTATATTTTGCCCGCTCTCGGGTACTTAGCTCAGTTGGTAGAGCAGCTGACTCTTAATCAGCGGGTCGTGGGTTCGAAACCCTCAGTACCCACCAAAAGCCCTGAATTTTTTCAGGGCTTTTTTTTTAAAAACCCATTTGAAGCGATAATTGATACAAGGTAGATGCCAGCGAATTGTATTGTATCGCATAATCTAAGGTGACGAAACGGTAATGCAGGCTTGTTCCAGCAGCAAAACGATTGGAGGAGGCGCCCATCCGCATTCCTAAACGTTCCAATAACCACCACTCTATTCCCATATTCGGCCAAGACCCTGAATTCAGTTCTTGCTGAAGACCCAGTCCGATTCTGCTTTTTAATTTGGGTAGATACTCAATCCAACTAAGTCCGTATGTAAAGCGAGAAGCAATAGCTTCTTCTGCCAGTGTTTCATCTCCCAAGCGACTTAATTGGGTCGATTGAAGTAGTTCAAACCCGTTTACGTGCATTAAGATATCTCTATCTGATTGCCGCGAAGTTGGATTAAATCCCCAGAACAAACGAATTGCAATTCCAGCATCAGCATTAAAATTTTGGGCGAAATAATCCATTCCTTCCAATTCTTCCAAAAAATATTTTAGGGTTATCCCGCCACTGACTTCAAAAGGAATAGGTCTGGATTCAATTCCCGTACGGGGTAAAATATTGCGATAGTTTCCCACATAATTTAAGGCTGCAAAGTAGGCCGCATCGCTAAGAGAGTTACAGTCATTACAATCGCCGGGTCTTAACTCCGGCTGGTTAAGACGTTGTTCCATAGTCCCTTCAAGAGAGGGGCGGATAATAATTCCATCAGCTCGCTGCATGGTCGTGATTGCCCGAACATAGTGCGAAGAATCAATGGAAAATCCCAAGCCCAGCAAATAGGCCTTTTCCAGACCTCCATGAATTGGAATGGCCGATAGTTCCACACTAGCGCGCTGATCCCCTTCATAAATAGCAGGAAAACTCTGGAGTTGTGAAGGCCCAGAACGCAGAGGGGGGAGACTTTGAACACTCCCATTACTGGCTACCGATAAAGGAATACGGTACAATTCACCTGAAAACTCAGTAGCCTGGATTGCACAATTCACTAGTGCACAAAAAACCAGGAAAACCTGCTTTGAAAACTGAAGGATGGAAAATGAGAGCTTTAGTTGGGATTTAGGCACCCTGTGATTTTAAAATGGAATGCCTCTGAGAAGCAAGTCCCTAGAGTTATTTAGAACACTGAATTAATCAATCAAGCTGGTGCTTGGTAAAATATACTGAGAGGGGTTAATGGCTTTTCCATCGCGGTGAACTTCATAATGCAAATGGGGTCCCGTTGTACG
>JBBQAD010000268.1:0-5545 GCA_038315885.1 Fibrobacteria bacterium
TTTGGGTTCGACCTTAAAATAATTCTATAGCAGATGGCCAGGAATCAGCTTCAAACAGTCGTGCTATCTATATATAGAGCGCTTGGCAAGGGTCTAAATAGAGAAGGTTTGTCATAATTAGTGACACTATGGATTGATTTGTCACAATCCATGACTAAAATTGAAGACCTGGCCTCCAATTTTCCCTTATTTGGCCATCTTGAGCTTGGCATAGTACTTGATATAGTGTTTACTAAGAAAAGAGGACGAAATGACTTTCGATACAAACGACGATACACTCAAACGCTACCTCGACGATATCCGTAAGACCAGCCCCATCGACCGCAAAGAAGAGCATCAACTCTTTAAATTGGCGCGCGAAGGCAATCGTGGCGCTCGCGAACGTTTGGTGAAAGCCAACATGCGTTTCGTTTTAAAAGTTGCACTGCAGTATCGCGGTTGTCCCATTCCTCTACCGGATTTGGTGAGCGAAGGTGCCATGGGACTGATTCGTGCCATCGAAAGCTTTGATCATTCTCGCGGTTTAAAATTCATTTCTTATGCTGTCTGGTGGATCAAGGCCTATATCACTCGTGCAATTAACGAACAAGGTTCTTTAATTCGCCTGCCTGCCAATCAGCATCTGCGAGTGCGCAAGGCGCTCAAAGAGAAGAGCAAAGGCAAGGAACTGGGTGATGATATCCGCGAACTGATCCAGCTTGGTGAAGCAGGTATTTCCTTCGATGCTCCTTTGAAGACCGACACCAAAACCACTTATCAAGAAGTGCTGCCCGATGATAAGGCTAGCAATCCTGAAAGTGAAACCGAGATTCAAGCGGTGGAACACTTGGCCAAAGATCTTTTGTCTGAGTTGCCCGAACGCGAAGCTCAGGTAATCAAAGGCCTGTTTGGAATTAATCACGAAGCGCCACAGACTTTGCGTGAAGTGGGTGAGACCTTGAACATCTCTCACGAACGTGTACGTCAGCTGCGCGACCAGGCTCTGCGCCGAATTCGCAAGGCCAAGAATCGCGATGTCTTGCGTGAGAAATACGAAGGCTACATTCAGGCTTTACGTTAAGCTGAACGGATACAAATAAAATGTACGCTTGAGGTGGCTAAACCCCAATCAAGTGTCACTCTAAAAACTACAAGCGACCTCAAAGAAGGTCGCTTTTTTTATTTTGTTTTTTGCTCAAATTGTTGAATTACATCGACACTTGAAATCTTAAGCTGTAAAAAGAGAAGCTAAGTAGACTTAATGTGAACAGATCAAAAAATGGTTCAAAAGAATCATGTTGAATTGCAGGGGAAGGGGTTATTACAGCGAATCAGGAACTGGCATTTGCAACACAGGCCCATTGCCAATACGGTACTCAATCAAGCGTTTTTGTGCACTACGATTACCAAATGCAACTAAACCGATTCCCTGCCTAAACTCCATAAATTGGGATGCTTCCAGGCTGGGTATATTTTCATTTACTGTATCACGAAGCTCTGAATTTTGGAAGAGAGCGCAGCTGTCTCCGCAGGCCGTGTAACGATAGCCGGGAATGGAACAATTTCGTTCCGGATTTAAGCAGGCAATCAGTCGCAGCAAATCAGTAGATTGTAAATCTGTCGCGAGGGTGTCCGATAAGGATTGATACACTCTACCGGCGCTATCTACTTTCCAGATAAGACTAAGCTCCGCGCCTTCCTTTTCTTTGCGAACCAGTTCTACCGTAAAGAGGCCATTGTCTTGATACAGGCGAAGGATGGAATCTTGACTCTGTCCATCCGCAACCTCTCCATCGACAATGTTTTTATAAATCCAAAAACTTCCCGGTGCCATGGGAAAAAAGGTATTCTCATCCGGAAAAACAAATTTGGTGGGCTCCTTAAGATCATGAACTTCTTTTGGAACCGAAGCAGTTTTTTCTTTACAACCAAAAACCAGAATTCCAACAAGCATGAAGAGTGAAAACTTTGCTAACATAGAGATAATTTAATTCTTGCAGTGAATTTGTGCTTCACGCCAATGCAAATCTTAGGCACATCGGCCTTGATATAATTTGTTTATTGGAGTCTTAGATTAGAGTAGAATTAAGGATGCAAATTACTTGATGAATCTTTTGGGATGTTTAAACAGGGAGCTTGACTACGAACCTCGATTTTTTCTTTAACTCCACCGTGACTGCTCCGCCTGGTACAATCCTTGAAGAAGGCTTTCGAATCTTGTTGGCAGGGCTGCTCGGCGGCTTGATTGGGCTTGAACGCGATGTACATGGTCGGGCAGCCGGGCTTCGCACCCATGTATTAGTGGCATTAGGCGCAGCGCTGTTTATGGTTCTATCGGTAGAGATGTCGCTTATCGGGGGTTCGACTAATCGCGACCCAGGCCGAATTGCCGCACAAATTGTAACGGGCATTGGCTTCCTCGGTGCCGGAGCCATAATTAAACAGGGCTTTACCATCCGGGGCCTTACCACGGCATCATGCCTCTGGATTGTGGCCGCCATCGGCATGGCTTCCGGCATGGGAAAATATGCCCTGGCAACCTGTACCACTCTTTTCGCCATGTTAACATTGATTTTTCTGCACTGGATTGAACGTTCTTATCGACGCGAAAGTTATCGAGTGCTAACAGTGATAGTCAGAAATTCCATCAGCAGCAGCACGGTTATTGAATTACTGCAGGGAAAGGAATTCAGCATTATTTCCTTCGATATCGATCGCAATTATGAAACGGATTCTACCACCATCACGTTCTCGCTGCGCCTCTTTGACAAAGGTTTTAACGGGAATTTATCGACTTCCATTCTTGGGTATTTTGAGAATTCAGGAATCCCCTTAAAGCGGATCAGCTGGGATCATCGGGAAGTCGCCTGATTTTGAGAACAAGGCTATTGTTTTTTTCTGACGGAGAATTTTCATTAAAGAGATGAAATCCATTCAAGCTGAGGAGTGGAAAAAAATCCGCGACCTGGCCTCTGCGGTTTCCCGTGCTGCAAAGGATGATAACTATCCACTAAGTCATATCCATTGTCGGACGCTGATCGATTTTCTTGATAGCTTGCAAGACAAATACGGACCTCTACCCCGCATTCTTGCCACCAAAGCTGATTACATGGAGGACGACGAAATACGTCTATGTCTCTATGAAAAAGCCTTCGAAATTTCGGAAACCGAACATAATCATATGGAGTGTGTCTTTATTGCAGACTCCCTGATTTTATTATATCTAGAAGATATTGATGTACCCAATTACGAAATGGCGCATCGTTGGCTAAAGAGGATGGAATTTTCATTGCGCAACTGCCCCGATGAGCATTTTAGCCAGGCGGCCGAACGCTATCGAAGTCTCATTTCAGGCCATGAATTCGGGCGTTTTTGATCCCCTATTGATTTAACAAACTATCCGCAGCCATTGCGCAAAAGACGAAGGTGGCGGCGCCATGAATAACATACTCCGACTGCTGCCATAAAAAGGGATAGCCTTCTAAGAGCTCAACTCGATTGGGTTCAATGTGGGCAGGGCCCGAAATGACGCCTCCGGGAATATGCCCAAAGTCGGCTCGATTGGTGCCATAGGCAGGTAAAAATGAGTCGGAACCGACACCCGAAACCAGTGATACAGAGCGGCCCGGATGTTTACCCAAGACATAGTCCAAGACTGAAAGCAGAAGTTCGCGAGAAAAGAGTTGGGGATGCAGCCGGCATAGGTAATACATACCCAGACCATATTCTTGCAGCTTCCAGCCGATTCCCCAAGTTGCAGAAGACCAGGGTAGGGCATAGGGATTCTCAGTAATTTTTTGGCTTAATTCATCGGAATATTTTTGTAGACATGGCTTCAGGGCCTCCGTAAATTCAGCATCTTGCAAACTTTCTGCAGCACGAGCAGCCTGCCATAAGCGGTTACTCGCCAGTTCGGGCAGCTCTGCAGCTAAAGCCTTCAGTGTATCTCTATATTTTAAATCAGAAGAGCTGAGCATCAATTCGCAAAGGGCAGAAAAGCCTATGGCATTTTTGCATTGAATCGGTCCGCTGCGGGTAATTTCTTTAGTATAACAGTCTTCTGCAGCTTGTAAGCATTCCTTGGCTATTTCCGGTTGGCTAGAGCGTAACACTCGAGAAGCCGAGGCCAAGGCCGTAATCGCCAGATATTCGGTATTGGTTTTAGTCGAAGTAAAAGCCCAACGAGTGTATTTCGGTGATTCAACTAGTTCGTGACCCGGTATAGTTAATTCTTTGGGAGCTACATTTTTGGAAATACTATTTGAATTTTTTTTCTGTATTTCTTCATCAGAAACCATCGGCTCATTCGATGGTTTGGTTTTATTAATTGTCATCGTGGAGGCATCACCCAAATGGATGTATTGTTGAAAGGTGGATTCGATAACACCTTCTATGGCGTGCCCGCAGGCCCTCCAGGCTCCTAGCAATTGCCATACTCCGGTCATCACCTGTTCTTCGATGTCGGGAACGCCATTGGGTTTATGCAGCAAGACCAGGGCCTTTTCCCAATCGACACTGCTCTGATCGAAGTCCGGCTTAAACTCTTCGGCTGCGAGTGCTAGAAAATAAGTGGTCTTAGACTGCGAAGTACCGGATAGATCGAAATCACCGGCATCATGCCAGCCGCCCTTATCCAAATGGGGTAGGGCCTCTCCCGGTTGAAAAGGGCTATCCGTCGCAGAACCTTGACTGTAACCATCAAAATGAGGATGCTTGAGCGGGGCCTGTAGAGCATCGTCAGTGTGACATAAGCCATGCCAAACCCGGCCTCGGTCGCGTACTTCGACATGACACATTTGCACGGGAATAAAAGTTCCCAGTACCGGCTGCCAAACCTGGCGCTGATACACATCGTTCGCAATGGAAAATACATTGGATTGGGAAGTTGGGAGGGTTAATTGATACAAACCCTCTTCAGTAATCGAGCTAAAATCAAAGCAGAAAAAATTCTTGTTCAGAAAGGGTCCCCAAGATTTCGCCTTTTCTGCTTTAACTGATTTAAAAATCCCTTCTTCAGATAATTTGGAAAGAGTTACACTGGGAATTTCAGAATCCTGAAGGTCGCATTCAATTACGGCCCATTTTTTTTGAGCCGGATGATAACCGACTTGACTGTATTGAATTTGTTTTTCTTCGACATAGTCTTCCAGTTCGGGGAGGTTGATTTTCCAGTGGATTTGCGGGTTTTCGGAGTCGAACTGAAGCACTTCGCGAATGACAAAACAGCCGCTAATGCCGATTTCGCTGGCATCGATTAAGTCTAAACTTCCACTTTGAGATTCAACCCCAAATGCCAGTTGCTTTTCTTCAGGAGCTAGATTTAATCGCCTTCCTTGAGCAAGAATTTCTCCATTTTCTGGAGATATATTGTTTTTAGACCGGGTAAACTGCCTTGGGAAGATTCCAAAATCATTTTCGCTTTGAAAGCCTTTGCCCCAATAAAACACTGGGAAAAGATGAAGTTGAAAGGAAAGCTGACCAGAATATTTTTTAGGTGGCACCTGGCTGAAACTTAAATGGAGATGCAGTCCATCTTCTTTCGCTACCAAATTCACCTGGTAGTCCT
>JBBQAD010000434.1:0-3377 GCA_038315885.1 Fibrobacteria bacterium
TACGCAATAATTGAATGCGGGAACCCTGAGGTACATCACCTGCGAATTTGATTCCCCCATTTTTTTCATCGATGGCAATCACGGCTCGATTGTATTCATGCCCAGCCAGGCCATTAGGCTTGACGCGCATGGTAAAGCGCAGATTCTCGGGATCGCTTTCTCCATCTTCTAACAAGTACTTGCGTAACAGTCCCAAAGCTCCTTGACCATCGAGTTCATAGATGGTTTGCCCTATAGACTTTGTTACAGTTCGTATAGGCCCGTAGGGAGAGCATCCGTGAAAAGTTGCACTCTTGAACTCAAAGGCATCGCCATAAAACCCCGCGGCGGCGATTAAGTTTGGGCGCGGCGGAGCATTAGCACCAACCAGGCATTGTTTCATTCGCGTATCCATAGCTAAACCGCCGACAATGGGAATTCTGGCACCCAAGGTTTCTTTCAAGCCGCGCACCAAATCGCTTCCATTACCCAGAAAGCCATCACAGTAGACCATCGCCATTCGAAGTGCTTCATCTGGATTTCCGGAAGTGTTACCTATCATTTTGTGGGCTAATTCAATTCCTGATTGATACCAATTGTTAGGAGAATCACAGATAACAGAATCCACCTTTATTTTTGTTTTTTCAAAACCAAGGGCAGCTGCCACGATGCTGCCTTCTACACTATCGTCATTGAGTATCTCTCCGCCGGTGCTACATCCGATTATTTGTGCCTTGGGAAATTGGGACTGTAACTCTTCAAAGCGTTTGGGGTCTTCAAGCAGCCCAGCATCGCCAAAGTAGAGCACTAAGCTGAAAGTTTCCCCGCGGGACTCTCCTCGTTTAAGCAGGGTTTTCCAGCCTTGATTGGGCTTCCATTGCAGCTGTTGATAGTTCATGCTCCAAATCCTACCCGATGGAAGCGAAATCCGCAAAAAAAGAGCCGTCATTAGAAGAAGCGAATTCATGGCTTAGCCAGAAAGCGGGTCAATTGATAAAAAATATGAGCTTAAACAGAATTGCTCTGAAAATTTGCTGCAAAAAAATCGTTTAAATGATCACTTTGGTAGTATTCCGTGCTATAAAGCAAGCTTTCATGCCTAAATAAGCGGCTTATTATGGTAGTAATCGAAATTTTTTTGGCGTTTTTAGGCGAGGATATGGCTTAGAAAAGGATCGGTAAAAAGATCGTTTGATAGGGGGCTAAGGTGGAGAGTCGCAATTTTTTGAATTGCCTTTTAAAACAGAGATTTTTTGTGTTTCAATCCCTGTTGATTTTGGGATTGGGTTTGTTTTCTGGTTTTGCCGACCCGCCTGATGATCTGGCATGGTTAAAATCAAAAGTTGGCGATGGAGCATTGGGCTATGAAAATTCCGGAAAAATTTACTTGGTCGAACTGAGTAACAATGCTTCCAAGCAAGTTGGCTCAGGCCACTCCCCCGAATTTTCTCCCAATGGATACTATTTGGCTTGGATAGATGGAAGTTCGGTACGCTGCATTTTGCGAAACAGTTCTAGTGATGTACACACTCTGGCAACAGGTGTCAGCTCCGCCTCCGGTGTGCATTGGGTAGGGAACTCTGCCTTTGTCGCGGTCAAGAGCGGCAAGTGGAAACGCATCGGTTTGGATGGAAGCGAAAAGGATGAAGCGGAATTAACGAAGCTGGGAACAGGTTCCACTGAAGTGGATGTAAAGCTGGGGTCGGATGGAGTTTGGAGCTATGTGAATGGCATGACCTGGAAGACTTCTGATGGAAAATCCGGTGCTATAAACGGCCATTGTTCGGGAAGTCTTTCACCCGATGGAAAAAGTGCAACTGGTTTAGAAAACGGCCATGTCAAATGCAATTTTACCCAGGTTCGTTCGGGTGGTAAGAGTGGCTCGGTGGCTTGGAACTACGGCTCCTGCGGATCAAAGGGTTTTGATAATCAACGCTGGTCTTCTAATCAGTCTGATTTGCTTGTGGTACAGTATGAATGTAAAAACTGGATTGCTGTTCTGGATATCACCAACGGAAAAGCCACCAAGATGGGTGGTACAGTGAGCGGTGAAGCCTATGGTGATTTCGTTAAAGGTTCACCCGGCGGCTCTTGGGGAACCGTTGTAGTAAAAGATTCCTTAACCTTGGATGCTGAAAATCTTGATTTTAGCGCCGATCTGGGTGGCTCCAATCCAGCCGATCAAGTGCTTAAAGTTTCGGGTGGAAACATTGCACCTAAAAATGTAACAGTAAGTGGAGCAGGTGATTGGTTAAGTGTTACAGTAGGGGCAGCCACAGGAACAAATGGGGCGATTGTTCCATTGACCCATAAAGTCTCCATCGCCGGACTCAAAGAAGGAAGCTATACCAAAGAACTGACTGTCAGCACTTCAAATCTGGACAAAGCGAAATACCGGGTCAATCTGGTAATCAGTGATAATAGTTCGGTATTCAAAATTACCTCTCCAAACGGCAAAGAGACTTTTCATATCGGCGATAAAATGGAAATTACTTGGATGGCTAAATCGGGAAAAACCAGCGGGGCTGATCTGTATCTCTATGTCGGCGGCTCGGATTTTCTACCCCTGTCTACTTCAACCATTTTTCCTGAAGATGCTGATTGGGGTAAATGGAGTTGGACCATTCCCGCTACTTTAGGAGGCAAATCGGTCACAAGCTCGACGGCTAGAATACAGATTGTTGACTACAATCAAAACGATATCAATGACTTATCAGATGCTGATTTTTCCATAATTGCCAAAGGAAGCAGTATTCAACTCGCTAGTGAACCCAATTTTATAACACTTAATGCTGAAAATGGTCGATTAACCAACTTCACAAATTTGAACGGCAGAAAGCTGGGAAATAAAAACCCGGCATTTATCCCATTGTTTACTCGATAGAATAGACTAAGAAAACTTTACGGTTTTGCTTCATTTTCAATACCCAACTATCTTAGTCAGACTTGATTTTAGAATAGTCTTAAAAGGGGAGATGAAGAATGTTAAAAAAAGTATTAGGCCCATACAGTAATGAAATCTTTGCAGTCTTGAGAATTGTGGCAGGTTTGATGTTCGCCTTTCATGGGATGCAGAAAGTTTTGGGCATCTTTTCTGAATTTCAGCCGCCCGTGGGAACCCAAATGTGGTTTGGTGGAATTATTGAATTAATCACGGGAATTCTTATGGCTCTAGGTTTGTTCACCAGATGGGCAGCTTTTTTGGCCAGTGGTACAATGGCCGTAGCATATACCCAGTTTCACTGGAAATTGGCAATGGACGCAAATTTCATCCCAGGTGTTAACAAAGGGGAGCTAGCCGTGGTCTATTGTTTTCTGTTTCTCTATATTGCCTGTCACGGAGCTGGCAAATGGAGTGTGGATGCTACACTCTCCAAGAAAAATTGAAATGTGATATT
>JBBQAD010000016.1:0-16659 GCA_038315885.1 Fibrobacteria bacterium
CTTGGGGGTGATTGCAATATGATGAGAGATTCCGTATCACTTGAAATTCGGTAATATTCGCGCCCAGAACCCGCGGAGCCTGCCAAGGTTATTTTTGAATGAGAATTAAAGCCCCGGTCTTCGAGGCTGGGGACTATTCCCAGGGAGATTTGATTCCATTCAAGCATCTGTACAATTTAGTTGGCAATGAAAGGGCATGGAAGCTTTAGTCTAGGTTCACAAGAAATCACAAAATTTAGGCCATTGGATTTGGGAAGCGAAACGATGGTCACACTAAACAATCCAGAATTTCATTTCACTCGGATTCGAAATTGTCTTATCCTCGAAAGAAAATAAGGGTGATTAGCACAAACACAGGAAATAGGAATCCCACCGACCAGGCCATGTATCCAAAGAAGCTGGGCATCTTGACCCCGCCTTCTTCGGCAATTGATTTCACCATAAAGTTGGGCGCATTTCCGATATAGGTATTGGCACCCATAAACACGGCACCTACAGAGATTGCTTTTAAATCGCGAATAAAAATTTGGGCTGTCTCAGGGGACACTCCTAAATGACTGAAATTTGCTTCTACTCCAGATAAAATGAGATGCACATCGCTGTTATGGATGCCCAGTTTACCGAGGGCTGAAGTGAAAAATGTCATATAAGTAGGCGCATTATCAAGAAAGCTGGAGAGGAGTCCTGTTATCCAGAAAAAAGCAGCTTCGGAATTTAAGGCTTTAATCACTCCTGCGAGTGCACCATGCTCTGCAGCTCTTAAGATTGCCAAGGCCGGAATCATTGTCACGAAAATACCTGCAAAGAGAATTGCGACCTCAGTGATCGGTGCCCAGGTAAATCCGTTAGACTCACGCTCTTGTGTTCGGGTAAGCTTGAGTGACAGTAAAGAAAGCACAACAATGACAGCCGAACGCACGATTTCGGGAAGTGCCCAGTGCACACCTAAGATGGTTAAATGCGAATCGGTCTTCCATAGTCCACAACCTAAAACCGCAGCCATGATTCCAACAAGTAAGGGTATGTTAACAACACCATCAAGACCGATGGGCTTTTTTTCTTCGGTGTCAGGGGGGAGGTTTTCCTTTTTGTACAGATAGGAATCTAAGAAGAAGAAAACAGTTAAAAGAACAACAGAGGCAACTAAAAATTCAGGAAATAATTTTAGCGTCCAAAAGAAAGGCACCCCTTTTAGAAAGCCAAGAAATAGGGGAGGGTCTCCCAGCGGAGTCAGACTGCCGCCAATGTTACTCACCAGAAAAATAAAGAAGACCACGACATGCACCTTGCGGGTTCGGTCCTTATTGGCTTTTAACATGGGTCGAATGAGTACCATAGACGCGCCTGTAGTTCCCAGTAGAGAGGCCAAGATGGTGCCAATTCCCAACATCACGGTATTAGTCAGTGGCTTGCCTTTGATTGTTCCTCGAATGACAATTCCACCTGAGACGGTATATAAGCCGCCGATAAGCACTAGAAAGGGGAGATATTCCAAGAGATATGTATCTAATATCAGATGGAAGGCTTCCCCTTTATAAGCGATTAAAAAGGGAATGCCAAAAACAAGAGACCATAGCAGGGTGATCTTACCGAAGTGGTGATGCCAAAAATGGGGAAGCACGAGGGGGAAAACAGCGATGGAAAGTAACACTGCGATAAAGGGAAGAAGTGTATACAATTGCAGCGATGCCCCCAAACCGCCTGTTTGGGCTCCAACCCCCGCTGCTCCTGCAGCATTTGCCCATACAGAGCCGGTGAAAAGAGCTAGTCCCGCCAAAATCAGGGACAAGTTTCTCAATTGCATCTTAATTCCTAGTGTTTCAGAACTGAAAGGCTTGATTGCAAACGATCCAGTCCAAGGTTTCTGGTGAATTATCCAGTTTTTTGAAGAACATTACCACTTTTCACTACAAAAGGACCAGTGGAGCCTGCTAATTCCACTTGAGAAAGAGTATTAGAAGGCCTGTTCAAGTACTGGCTTGGCACATTCAGCCTCAAAAAACAAAATAAATGGAGAATTGGGAATATAAAAAAACCGACGAAGGTGATTCCGTCTTTCTTTCAATAAACCTGAATGAGATCGAAATGAACTGGACTGACGTGCTGCTTAAAAGCTAGCCAGTTAAATCCAGCAGATCACCGAGCATTTTATCTCGGGTTTGAATAACCTTGACGTTGGCAGCCAGAGCCTTTTCATCTAATATCTGACCAGTTAATTCTTCTTCCAATGCCACGTTATTCTGATCGAGAGCCTTGTTTTCTGAAGTCGATCCGGTATTTTCTACCCTTTCTCCTCCCGAAATCAATTTTCCAACCTTTACCCGATTTTGATCCTCATCCGTCGGCTTTAAGTACACTGTACCATCGCGTACGACTTCAAGTCCCTGAAAATTATCCTCATTTAGGGACTGATTTTCATCTTGGGAGTTACTGGGAATGTAGCGGTCTCCATCGGGAGAATGGGCAACTTTCGATTGTCGGTTCTCCGCTGAATGGCTCACTTGCCCGCTCGTCGTTTCTTCTACAACAGGAGCATCTTTCTCACGCACCTTGATTTCTGGTTCTCCCTGTGCCCCCTCAGACTGTATTGCCTGTTTGGCCCGATAGTCACGAGTGTTTACATTGGCCACATTCTGAGCTCGCACAGCATGGGAATCAAGGGCGCTCCGTATGCCGCTGAGGGCTGAAAGCATTCCTGAATCCATAGCTTACCTGCCTAACGGTGCTTTGTCTAGACTGCACCACTACTAAGAGTAGGGGTCGGCAAGGGCGGCTGCAAGCAAATCAAGACTTTTATTGCGATAAAATTGGCCTAAAAAGTCTAAAAATAGAGAATAATCAAAAAGCCGGAACTCAAACTACACCTGTTAATGGGATGGTTTCTAATAGGGATTGACCGTCATACGTCCCATAGGTCCTCCATGAAGGCCCAAATCGTTTGGCGTCCCATCACGGTCATTGAACATTTTCCAGGGATCACCCGCATTCTTCAGCCGGGAATATTTGGAAATGACATAGGAACCTTTACCCAAGGCTTGATAAGGCTCCTCTTTCGATTGACTACGCTTACGTTTCAGAAGCCACTTTATTCGGCTCTCTTTCTCAATTTTTGCCAATGAAGAATCCTGTACCTGCGAGGAGGGTGTGTCTAGTGTAATATCTTTTTTTTCAAAGTTATTGTAACTCTGAGAATTGATGAACACGGGGTCGCTCACTAAATTACCATAGGCATCGACCGAATCTTTGTTGTCATTGACGCGTTTCATTTTGAGTACTTCATGGGGACAGCGGAAGCAGTTTCCCTCCCGATTGTTCCAGAAACCGTTGTGCTTGATAAGCATGGCGGAACGGCTATCGCTCCAGATGGCATTGTTTAAGTTATCCGAAAAAATATTATTTACAATTTTGGGGACGGACACATCGATATAAATTGCGGCGCTTAAGTTTCGATGGAAATTATTGTTTACAACGACAAGATTGGCTCTGTCTCCCAAATTTATTCCCACATTGTTGCCTTCAAATAAGCAGTGATGCACTCCAAACTCACTCTTAATGGCAGAAATTGCGCGGTGGGCTCCCCGGAATTCAGCAAAACCAATCTCTACCACTGAAAATCCCCGATCACGAAAGCGAATTCCATCCCAGGCGATTAAACCCTGTTTAAAGTTTTGGGCCTGAAAAATTACGGGATCATCTTCAGTCCCAAGCACAAAAAAAGCCCCATCTACTTTGATTCCGGTATAGCTGGAATCACTCCAATCCAGCTGCTTGATGGTATCTCGACAGGCTTGGGGTTTTTGAAAGATGACTGTTACACCCGGCTCGATGGTCAGCCGTGATGTGGGGGGGATGTAGATATCCTGGGTTACGATATAAGGAGACTGTGACCTAGTCCAATCTGTGCCACTTTGAATGACACCGCAAACCTGGGTTTCGCCAAAAAGAGTAACACTTAATGCCAATATCCAGAAGGTTTCTGGTAGTAACAGCGAAAAAGAATTGATTCTCGAAACTCGCATGACGGGTTGCTCCTAAAGCCCCATCGCCCTGAACTCTTCGGCATTGCAGAGAGTGTTGATAGCGTGAAAGTCGAAACGCAATTGAGTCTGACTGAGCTCCTTGTTTGCCGCAACGGATTTTCCTGCGCTATCTAGAAAATCAAGCATTTTTCTTCTAAATGGGTCGTCCAAAAATTTCTCGATATCGGCCCTCTCGTATTTTCCTCGCGCACCTAATTCACTGAGCACGTTGTCAAAACTATAAGTAGCGGATTTTTTCTCAACAGGGTGTCCGGCCAAAAATGCCCGGAGGTGGCCATATTTTTCCAAAAGCTGGGGAGAAATAGCCTGTTTTTGATTGATAACAGTATCACCGGTTTTGTTTCTCAAATAATCTGCGAGACTATGTAAACGTTCGGTATCTTCGATGCTCAATCGATTTCCGGAGAAGGAAATCATATCCTGCTTTTCGAGGTATTCAACGGCATCATCGATTGCGGATGTATTCAGTCCCAGTACATCACATAATTCTTCTCGCACGGGAGCCAAACCAAAGGCGATATCTCCCTTTTCTTTTCGACGGGTGCTTTTGTACAACAGAACCAGCAAATTGGCTACATTGGCAATGGCATGATAGCGGCTGCAAACGCGAAGTTGCTCATCAACACCGCGCAACTTGTGGCTCAAAATTTTCAGAATTGACATGTACCAGGTCGGAATACTGACAGATTTTTTTTCAAACTCCTCTTCTGTTATAACCAAAAGTTCGGCGTCTTCAAGAGCGACTGCGGTGGCGGAGCGGGGCTTACCATCGATCATCGCCATCTCGCCAAAGATGGCCCCTTTATTTAACTCGGCCAGTTCGATCACATTTTTATCGCGAATGCGCTCGATACGCACTTTTCCGCTTTGCACGAAGTAAATCTCACGGCTTTTATCGCCTTCGGAAAATACTCGTTGTCCTGTTCGAACTTTTCTTTGCATTGGCCCAGCTAATTTATGATTTCATAGTACGATTCAATTGTACGATTCGCCCTGCATAAGCAGCAAAGAAAAGCTTTACTCTACATAATTCGGCCTGCGGCATAACCCGCTCCAAAACCATTATTGATGTTGACTACAGTGACTCCGGGTGCACAGGAATTCAGCATAGCCAATAAAGGGGCGAGACCGCCAAAGGCGCTTCCGTATCCCACACTAGTGGGAACAGCAATGATGGGGCAGGCAACCAGTCCACCAACCACACTGGGCAAGGCCCCTTCCATACCAGCTACAACAATGATGACAGCCGCTTTACGTAACTCTTCGGAATGGGAAATTAAGCGGTGCAGGCCAGCGACTCCAACATCGTAGAGTGTTTTGACTTGGCATCCCATCATTCGAGCGGTAAGGGCGGCTTCTTCCGCGACTGGTATATCAGTCGTGCCGCCCGTTAACACGAGTACCAAGCCCTGCTTTTTAGTTTTGCTGCTGCTAGACTTTTTATTCCCTTGCTTGGACGAATGTTTCTCGGTTTTCTCTAGATAAATGCAGCGTGCCTTTTCGTTATGTTGCAAGCCCTCAATTCGCGAGCGCAGATACGCATAGACTTCGGGTTCCACTCGGGTAATCAGTAAGGGCTGTTTGGCCAAAATGATACGTTCGGCAATTGCCGCAATTTGTTCTTTGCTCTTGCCTTCTCCGAAAATCACTTCCGGAAAGCCGACGCGCTTGACGCGATGCAAGTCTACATGAGCAAAGCCAAGATCTGCGCTTTGTGGTTCCGGTGATTTTTTTGCCATGATTCCTCCGCGTGACACAAATTAGACTTAAAGTTCGTGGACGCTTCCGAAATTGGGCTTCTAGGGAAAAAATCCCTGGCGAAGTAGCAGGTTTGGCCTATTATAGCCCATGTAGCCTACAAGCATAGCCCATCAACGGGAAGGCCACTCAATTTGAGCAGTGCTAGAACAACAACCATTGATATTCGAAAAATCCACAGCCAATTAGAACCCCTGGGTTTTAAAGTGGCTTCGGGACCTTGGGAAGATCGATTATTTCACCTCTTGGAACTCTGCGCTGAAAAGCCCAGCATCCCGGCCTTCCTTTTTCTTTTCATTATTGAAGGCCTTCGCCTTCTGGTTCACACGCTTGCTAATCAAAACATCGGAGAATTTTTTCGTCCTGACTCCGGAAACGCTCTGATCTGGTTAGCCGAATTTTCATTGCCTTATATGGCTTTTACCGGAATCGCCACCTTTTATCGTCGCGCCAGCGCGGATCTTAATCTGAAAATTGTTGAGGGCTTAACTCGCGGCCAGGAAATTCAAAAAGTTTCCATCTTGGGTTTTGCTAAAATCTCCGAAGTGCGCGACCCTGAAACGGGCGATCATATCTTGCGAATGAGTCACTATTCGCGTTTGCTTGCTCAAGAAGCAGGAAAAATTCCTGAATACCGCTATTATGTAAGCCCCGGTTATTGTGAAGACATATTTTTGTCGGCACCTCTCCATGATATCGGAAAGGTGGGCATTCGCGACAGCATCTTGAAGAAGAACAAATCCTTAACCGCTGATGAATTCGATATCATGAAAATGCATACCATTATCGGCGGCGATCTGTTGCACGAACTCGAAATGAAATTGGGTTATCGCACCTTTTATTCGATGGGTAAAGAAATCGCCTATCACCATCACCAACATTATGATGGCTCTGGCTATCCCAATGTCTTTGGATCAACAAAAGCCATGTTTGTAGAAAAGGGAATCGGCAAGCCCTTAAAAGGAAAAGATATTCCTCTTTCCGCTCGCATTGTTGCCATTGCTGATGTCTATGATGCCCTGCGCTCACGCCGCTGTTACAAAGAACCTTTACCGCATGGTACCGTGAAAGACATGATGTTAGCAGAGTCGGGCAAGCATTTCGACCCCGAGCTGCTAAACAGCTTCTTTCGCATTGAAGACAAAGTGCTGGCAATCGGACGTGAACACAAGCGATGAAATTGGATGAAGTTCGCTGGGGTTTTATTGGTTGTGGTGATGTAACAGAGAAAAAAAGCGGTCCTGCCTTTAATCAAGTTGCTCACTCGAAGATTGTGTCGGTCATGCGCCGCAATGGTGTATTGGCTAAAGATTATGCCCAGAGACACGGAATCTCCCGCTGGACCGATGATGCGGATAAATTGATTCACGATTCCGATGTTAACGCTGTGTACATCGCCACCAATCCCGATTCCCATTGTGAATATGTTTGCAGAGCAGCAGCAGCAGGCAAAGCTGTGTACGTAGAGAAACCCATGGCTAATAGCATCTCTGAGTGTGACAAAATGCTAGAAGCCTGCAATCGAGCAAATGTGCCATTATTTGTGGCTTACTATCGTCGGATGCTGCCGCACTTTATCAAAGTGAAGGAGCTTTTAGAAAGCGGAGTGATTGGCCCTTCTCAGTTTTTCAAACTGGAATTAGTCAAAGCCAATTTTACCGCTGAGGCTGAACTGGCACATTCTCAAGTTCCCCTTCGTAGCGGAATCACTGCCGGTAGAGAAATGTATAACTTGGCCTGTCATCAGTTGGATTTAGTGGATTACCTTCTAGGACCGATAGCTGCAGTCAGCTCTCAAAGCCCATTATTTCAAGGCGACTACAGAACTAGTGAAACACTAACGGCAGTGCTACGTTTGGCATCGGGATTACCTGGCTTAGGGGTTTGGTGCTTTTCGGGACCGCAAAAGAGCCAGAGCGATATAATCGAAATTGTAGGCACTCGCGGGAGAATTCAATGCGGCTTTACCGATTTTCGACCGGTTAAATTGATTACTGCCGCAGGCGAAGAAGAGTTTCCTTTTGAGTTGCCGACCTGCATTCAACAACCTTTGATCCAAAGTATTGTGGATGATTTAAGGGGTATTGGTCAGTGTAACAGTACGGGTGTGAGCGGCGCCAGAACTAATCGCGTGCTGGAGGCCCTGGCAGGTGCGCATCCCTATCCGATTGAGTGGGGGTAGAATAATTGGGTCACACTATCTTCGAAAACTTTAATTCCAAAAGTCCTTGACTAAACGGGCATCGAAGTTTTCAGAGCAATTTCAACAACATTCTTGCCAAAAGCTTCTGTCCCTCCTCCGCATGAGAATCCTTACGCATTCCCTTTAAAACCCGTAAGGCAAGTTGTATTATTTGCCTCGATTTTTGAGGGCATTTTGAAGTTTTGAAGTTCTTAACCTTACAACTTAGCCTACTTAGCATTGTGCTAGCCCTTGCAGTTGCGGGTTTTGGCCACTGGCTTAACCTAAGCATCTGGCTAGCAGTCTCAGCCGTTTTAATCATGGCACTTAATACTTGGTTGGCAATACTTCCCCTTTCGTTTTCAAAGACAAAAGATCACCTCAATCGCTATTTAATTGGAATGATTGTAAGGTTGTTTTTGCTGGGAATTGCGTTTGCCTGGATTTTATCCTCCTATTGCCCGACTCTAAAACACCAACTCGTGTTTTTGGGTTCCGCCATGCTGAGTTTTGTAATTTTTCTTGCGCTTGAAATTCGCTATTTCATCGGTCTTCAAAAAAAAGACACTAAGCCGTTAGCGGTGATGGGATGAAAAAGACATTTTTCTTGCTAAGCATTGTATTGCTCTTTTCTGTAAGCACAGTGTCGGCCGGTGAAAATCTCGGCGATTTTATACTGCATCATGTTACCAATTCACATTCTTGGAGTATCATCCCAGGAATGGAGGCCATTCCTTTGCCGCATGGCTGGATGGTGGGGGGGATTGACATGGGCATCTCTCTTCATGTGCTCATGATTCTATTAGCAGCAGTGCTGCTTCTGTTAATATTGCAGTTTACCGGTAGCTACCGCAATGATTTGCCCAAGAGCCGCTGGGGACATGCCATCGAGGCGATTGTGATCTACATGCGCGACGAAGTCATTATACCCAATGTCGGCAAAAAGGACGCAAAGGCTTGGACGCCCTTTTTTCTAACAGTATTCTTCTTCATTTTGGGAATTAATCTGATTGGTTTAATTCCCGGATTTGTCACAGCTACCGGTAACATCAATCTTACAGCGGCCCTAGCTATCATGATTTTCATTGTTTTTAACCTCTCTGGTATTATGCGAAATGGCCCCATTCATTATTTCACGAACCTGATTCCTAAGGGGATACCCATTCCTGTTTTATTTATAATGGTTCCTATCGAACTTCTGGGTTTGTTAACCAAGGCTTTTGCCTTAGCCATCCGTTTATTTGCCAATATGTCAGCCGGCCATATCATCATTCTTTCCCTTTTAGGGCTTATCTCAATTTTTGATTCTTATTTTCTCGCTCCCGGTTTTATGGGCTTTACATTATTTATCTATTTGATCGAAATTCTGGTCGCATTCTTGCAAGCCTATGTATTCGTTTTGCTCTCATCGCTTTTCGTAGGTATGGCTTTGCACCAGGAACATTAACACTTTCACTTGCCACAAGGAGTAACAAAATGGCTCTTGATTCCGTCAGCATGGGTTATTTATCAGCCGGTATCGGCGCTGGTCTCACAGCAATTGGCGCAGGTATTGGTATAGGAAAGCTTGCCGCCTCTGCCCTTGATGGCATTGCACGCCAGCCAGAAGCAGCCGGACCCCTGCGTACCACCATGTTGATTGCAGCAGCGCTGGTCGAAGGTGTGGCCCTGTTCGCAGAGGTTATCTGTATTCTGCTCGCGGTGAAGTGATTAGAAAGACTCATCGAACCTGGGCTTTCAAAAAGCCGAAGGCGGTAATTCATGGATAATATCACACTTGCAGAAGTCACTGAAGGTCATTCTGGTGAAGCGACAGAATCGATAGCGTCTGATATAAAGACAGCTACCGAGCATGTCGAAAAGGCCGTGGAGCATAGCCCTGCTTTGCTTTCTTTCGATCCGGGTGTTGCCATATGGACCTGGTTCGTCTTTTTCATCTTGCTTTTTATTCTCAAGAAGACCGCGTGGGGCCCTATTTTGAGCGCTATCGAATCTCGAGAAAAAAATCTTCGTGATAGCTTGGAAAAAGCCAAAGAAGCCCATCTGGAATCTCGCCGAATTGCAGAAGAACAGAATAAAATTTTGAACGAGGCTAGAGGCGAAGCCGCCAATATTGTTCAAAGTGCAAAAGCGGTCGCCGAAGAGCTAAAGAAGAAACTGGAAAACTCGGCCAATGAAGAAAAGGCGAGAATTTTAGAATCGGCACGCAAGGAAATTGATGTCGCTAAAAAAATGGCGATGGATGACTTACGACGGACAGCCGCAGGACTCGCTTTGGATGTTGCCGAAAAGCTCATCGCCAAATCAATGGATGATGCCGAGCACAAAGAACTGGTCGACAAGCTGATCACCGAGCTATCGACACAAAACATTTAGTCGACGCCAAAAAACGTCGGGAGATCCTTGGGAGAATTCGGATTGAAGAACGCTAAAGCAGCGGGAATTTATGCCAAAACCTTGCTCAAAGCGAGCATGGATGAAAACAATTCGGCAAAAGTGTATGATGACATGACGCTGATCGCTGATGTATTCAATCAAACTCCTGGTCTTCGACGTTTCTTGGAAAATCCCGTGCTCAATTCCGAAAAAAAATCGGAAGTATTGCTTTTTTCTTTCGCTTCAAAGGTGTCACCCCTCACCGAAAAGTTTTTCACGCTGCTGGCAAAGCGAGACCGTTTGAGTATTCTTGAAAGTGCCGCAGAACAGTTTATTATTCTCGAAGAATCGCGTCGCAATGTATTAAAGGCCCAGGTGACCAGCGCGAGCGCACTAACGGCTGAGCAACTCGCTCGCATTGAAGCTATGCTGCGAAAACTCGAACCGGGTAAAACTTTTCAAATTCAACATAGCATCGATCCAAATCTCCTGGGCGGATTTTCTGTCTCCATGGGAGATACCATTATTGATACAAGCTTGCGCCGCAAGCTGAACAACTTGAGAAGAAAATTAGCTGCATAGGAAAAACACATGGCTGTTGAAATAAAATCGAGCGAAGTGTCTGAAATCCTGAAGAAACAATTACAGGGTTTTGATACCAGTGCTGACATCTTTGATGTGGGTACTGTGTTACAAGCGGGCGATGGCATTGCCCGGGTTCATGGTCTCAGCAAAGTAATGGCCGGTGAAATGGTTGAAATCGAAAAACCCGACGGTAATATTTCTGCCTTGGTGTTGAATTTAGATGAAGACAACGTCGGTATCTCCATGTTGGGCAACAGTGAGGCAGTTCGCGAAGGAGACAAGGTACGGCGCACCAAAAAAATCGCTTCTATATCGGTAGGTGAAACAGTTTTAGGTCGAGTTATAAATGCCATCGGACAGCCGATTGATGGCGGTCCGGAACTTGACAAGAGTCACACTCGACCCATCGAAGTCAAAGCGCCGGGTATCGTACAGAGGCAAAATGTCTGTGAGCCGATGGAAACCGGTATTAAAGCGATTGATACTATGATTCCCATAGGCCGGGGACAGCGAGAGCTAATTATCGGTGACCGTAAAACAGGCAAGACAGCCATTGCAGTCGATACGATTATCAATCAAAAGGGCAAGGGCGTCAAGTGTATCTATGTCGCCATCGGCCAAAAACAAAGTACTGTAGCGCAAGTAGTAGAACGCCTCAAGCAGAGTGGGGCAATGGATTACACCTGTGTGATAGCAGCCAATGCAAGCGACCCTGCTTCAATGCAGTTTTTGGCGCCCTACAGCGGTGCGACCATCGGTGAATACTTCATGTATAAGGGTGAACATGCCCTGGTTGTATACGATGATTTGACCAAGCAGGCGCAGGCCTATCGCCAAGTATCCTTACTTTTGCGCAGACCTCCCGGTCGTGAAGCTTATCCCGGTGACGTGTTTTATCTTCACTCTCGTCTGTTAGAACGTGCTGCTAAGCTATCTGAAAAAGAAGGTGGCGGCTCACTAACCGCTCTGCCTATTATTGAAACGCAGGCTGGAGACGTGGCAGCTTACATTCCCACTAACGTGATTTCAATTACCGACGGTCAGATTTATTTGGATACCAACCTTTTTAACGCGGGCCAACGCCCTGCAATTGATGTAGGTATCTCGGTGTCCCGTGTCGGCGGCGATGCCCAAATTAAGGCGACCAAGCAGGCCGCTGGTCCGCTACGATTGGCCTTGGCGAGTTACGCAGAACTCGCAGCGTTCTCCCAATTCGCCTCTGATTTGGATAAAGCCACCCAGCGCCAATTAGCCCGGGGTGAGCGTATGCAGCGGCTTTTGCGGCAGCCTCAATACAGGCCTTATCGAATCAGCCAGATCATCTTGGTTATTTATGCAGGTAACAACGGATACTTCGATAATGTTCCCACTGTAGATATTACTAAATGGGAACAGTCCATGTTGGCATTCATCGATGCTTCGCATCCTAAAATTCTCGATGAAATCGAACAGAAACAAAAATTAGATGACAAATTGCTGGAAGATATCAATTCAGCATTAAAAGAGTTTAACAAACAATATGGAGTAGCAGGTTAACAAACTGGACCCGGTAGAGCAGAAAATTTTCTCCGGTTTGGATTAGCATCATGCCGACAATTAAAGAACTCAGACTCAAGATCAAGTCCCTAAAAAATACGGGCAAGATCACCGCAGCCATGAAATTGGTTTCGGCATCGCGTTTGAAACGTGCGCAAGATGCCATCACTCGCACCCGGCCCTACTCGCAAAAAATGCGCGAGCTACTAACCAAGGTGATTAACAATTCGGAGAACCTGGATAATCCTCTAATGCTCGAGCGTGAGGTCAAGCGGGTTCGCTACTATGTATTCACCTCGGACCGAGGTCTCTGTGGGGGCTTTAACAACGGTGTAATCAAATACTTTGTCAAATCCCACCGTAAAGATGTGGAAGTTGAAGTAACCGGTATCGGAAAACGCTCCGCCGAATTTGTGCTCCGCAAGGGTTTTAAGGTGCCGCAGCATCTAAAGCTAAGTGTAAACAAGCCGACTTATGAGAATGCCGCTGCCATCGCCCATGCTGCCATGGATGACTTTTTGAGCGGCAAAGTAGATGAAGTGTATCTGGTGTTTAACCAGTTTTTCAATGTAATGTCGCAAAAACCCATGCAGATGCGGCTTTTGCCCTGCTCTCCTGAAATAAGTGCAGAAGGCGAGAAAAAGAACGAAGGCTACAAGCTCGATTATATCTTTGAGCCCAATGCCGAAGAACTGTTTAACGAGTTGTTGCCCAAGCAAGTAGAAGTGCAGGTTTTTCGCTGCTTGTTGGAAAATGCGGCAGGTGAGCATGGAGCCCGAATGAGCGCTATGGACAGTGCCACGCGCAATGCAAAAGATTTAATCTCACGAAATACACTGCAGATGAACAAGGCACGTCAGGCAGCTATTACCAAAGAACTGATTGAAATCGTCTCCGGTGCGGAGGCTCTGTAACACATTGAAATGTTGTTAACAGAATTTGAACGAACTTTTAGGAGTTGAAAAACATGTCAATTGCGACCGAAGGCACCATCGTATCAGTAAAAGGTCCTGTTGTAGATGTTCGTTTTGATGGCGATGTACCAGCTATCTACACAGCACTAAAGACCACCAATGCTTCCATCAATATGAAGGAAAATAATTTGGTTTTGGAAATCGCCCTCCATTTGGGTGAAAACACCGTGCGAACCATTGCGATGGACTCCACAGAAGGCTTGGTACGAGGCTCCAAGGTGATTAGTACAGGTGCGCCTATCTCGGTTCCTGTGGGAGAAAAGACCTTGGGCCGTATCATGAACGTCGTGGGCGAACCTGTTGATGAACAAGGGCCCATTGAAGGTGTTCGTCTTGATCCTATTCACAGAGATCCCCCAGCCTTTACCAATCAGAATACCGAAACCCAGATTTTAGGAACGGGTATCAAGGTCGTTGATCTACTAGCTCCCTATGTTCGCGGTGGAAAAATCGGTCTCTTCGGCGGTGCGGGTGTCGGTAAGACGGTTATCATTATGGAACTCATTCACAATATCGCTAAGCATCACGGCGGCTACTCGGTGTTTGCTGGAGTAGGTGAACGAACCCGCGAAGGAACGGCGCTTTGGGGTGAAATGAAAGAGTCAGGCGTGTTGGATAAGACCAGCTTGGTCTATGGTCAGATGAATGAACCCCCTGGTGCGCGTGCGCGAGTTGCCTTGAGTGCCTTGACACAAGCCGAATATTTTCGTGATGACAAAAACCAAGATGTGCTCCTCTTCATTGATAACATCTTTCGATTCAGCCAAGCCGGTTCTGAAGTCTCTGCCACACTCGGTCGTATTCCTTCTGCGGTGGGTTACCAACCAACTCTGGGAACAGAAATGGGCGCTCTTCAGGAACGCATCACTTCGACCCTAAAAGGCTCAATCACTTCTATTCAAGCGATTTACGTTCCGGCGGATGATTACACCGATCCGGCACCTGCTTCTTCTTTTGCACATTTGGATGCAACCACCAATTTGGATCGTGCTTTAACCCAAATTGGAATCTATCCAGCGGTGCATCCATTGGAATCGACCTCGCGTGCCCTTGATCCTGCTATTGTTGGGGAAGAGCACTATCGTGTCGCCCGAGCTGTACAAACCATTTTACAGCGTTACAAAGACTTGCAAGACATTATCGCCATTTTGGGTATGGATGAATTGTCTGAAGAGGATCGCTTGACTGTATCACGAGCCCGCCGCATACAGAAATTCTTGTCGCAGCCATTCCATGTGGCCGAAGTATTTACTGGCATGGCGGGTAAGTATGTCGAAGTTGCTGATACAATCCGGGGTTTCGCAGAAATTCTCGAAGGTAAACATGATGACCTTCCAGAAGACGCCTTCCATATGGTCGGCTCAATCGAAGAAGCCATCGCAAAAGCTGCTAAATTGAATGCTTAAAAACAGGTAATAAACGGCTAAGAAACGGTTAAAAGATGAAACTCAGTATTCTGACGCCCGAATCCGAAGTCTTCCAAGGCGAAACCGACTATTTAAAAGTTCCGGCTGCCTTGGGACCGATGGAAGTTTTAAAGAACCATGCTCCTATTGTAACCAGTCTACGCGCCGGAGAAGTCGTCTTTAAGCAAGGCGGTTCCACTCGCAAAATCACTATAACAGGTGGATTTTTAGAAGTGAGTCACAATAATGGTGTGTTACTGGCCGATAGCGCGAAGTGATATAGAAGCCGACAGCCCAGCCTCCCAATAAAAGATATTGAACTCTATTTGAGTTTAATAACTTTATAAATTCGAGAAAGTCTTCCGGTAGTCGCTTGCGGGCCATAAAAACATTCCCTTAAGTTGCTCTAGCTTTGCAGGCTTGGTTACCACGACTTGAGTTCGATCCATCCTTGTAATCATTTCAACCTATAAAAAATCACAGACATAACGGAATATGCCTGTATAAAAGAGTAGATGTAATATAATAGCTACTTAAGTCGATAGAAGGATTGAATCTGACTTAATCCTGTTTTCAATTAAGGTCTGGCAATTCTGGTCGTATTGCTTAATAGGGCCACAATTAGAAAATCGATTACTTTATACCCCATGAAGATTCTGCACATTGCTCACTGTCCCATGCAGTGGGTGCCGCTCAGTTACCGAGATATGGAGCGCCGGCATGGAGATACTTCTGACCTGATTTTTCTTACCAATCCCTTTGATACCCGAGATTTCCCAGTATTGCCTCAACCCCTATTCACTTGGCCTTGGCTGATGCGCATGCGTCGAAAGACGGTCGAAGATCGCTGGGAAGAATCAAAAGATAAAATTTTAGGAATCCAAAAAAATCAAGCCGACAAATATGAAAGTCATTCTATACCTTTGCAAATCCGTCCGGGAAATTCGGCTCAAAAAATTTGGAGAGCCTGTAGAGACACGTACCTGCGAAAAAAAATTCCAGGTCTGGTAAAACAATACAAACTGGATGAATATGAAATTGTGCATTATCACGGAGGTCGGGATTACACTTGGAGCGCCGATCTTGCTCAATATCTGCATGAAAGAGGAGCAAAAATTAGTTGTGTTTATCACGGAACTGATCTTCGCATCGAAGGTGTTATACCCCAACTAGATAAACTTTCTCAACTCAATCTTACTTCGGAACACGATTTAGTCGATGATCATCCCAACATACATTGGCTGCCTTTGCCCTTTGATATTAAGCCCTTTAATCAGAAAGTCCAGTGGAACAAGGTTATTCGAATCGTGCATGCCCCTTCGGATAGATACAATAAGGGTACAGACTATATTCTTCCCGTAATTGAAAAGCTTAAAAAAGATTTCATTTTTGAATTCACACTTGTAGAAGGCAAGTCTCAAGAAGAAACTCGAAAAATAAAATTCGATTGCGAACTTTGTATCGATCAAATTGGGAATCGGGGAGGCTCTGGCTTCGGAATTAGTTCATTGGAATGTTTCGCAATGGGAATTCCCTGTATCAGTGATTTCACTCCAGAAGTGGAGGCTTTAATGCCAGGGCATCCTTTTTATATAGCGGCACCAGAAAACCTGGAATCGTCTTTGCGCCAGATACTAGTTAATCCTGAATCTTTGGAAAAAAAAGGCCTAGAGTCATTCCTTTGGATTCAACAGAATAACAGTTTCGAATGCGTGTATCAACAGAAAATGGAATTGTATCGACAATGCGGTTGGGTTCAAGTTTAATCTGTCTCTAATCGTTTTCTCAAGTAATCCACGTTT
>JBBQAD010000206.1:0-6590 GCA_038315885.1 Fibrobacteria bacterium
AATGCATAAAACTTGTTTGTGCTTTGCTAGTTCATCTGATAATTCTGGCCAATCTTTTTTATCGGGACCATGAAAACGAAGATTCACGCGTTGTAATTTTAGAGTCAGTCTTGCTGGATCTGTAATGATTTCTCGCACACCGGTTAATCCCTTGAATTTCGCTTGCCCGGATCCGATATCACCTTCTAAGGATGGCTGTGTGGCTGTACACAGTACAACCGTACAACCATAATGTGAAACCAACCCCTTTAGTACCGACAACGTTGGTGCCAATTTTTCGGGGGGAAGCATTTGGGCTTCGTCCAAGATAATGACGGAGTTTACTAGGTTGTGGAGCTTTCTACATCGACTGGTTTGAGAAGCGAACAGGGATTCGAACAGCTGGACGTTGGTGGTCACTACGATAGGGGCATCCCAGTTTTCTGATGCTAAGCGCCCCTGTACCGTTTCTCTGTCTAAATCCAAATTACTGTGATGTTCAAGCACGTTCTGCTTACCGAAATATTCAGAAAGCGTTTCCGCTGTTTGCTCAATGATGCTTGTGTATGGGATTGCTACAACGATTCTACGCTTGCGGTGTTGTTTGGAATGTTCAAGTGCAAATGCAATTGAGGATAAAGTTTTTCCACCACCGGTAGGTACAGTTAAGGAAAAAAATCCTGGACTTAAATTAGCCGCCTCATGGCAACACTTCATTATTTCCCGGCGGATTTGATTGATTGGCGAATTAAATAGAACATTTCCACTTTCATCTTTGACCTTCAGAGCGTTATCCCTTTCGTAGGTTTTCCGGTTAAAAATCTCGTGTAATTCTGGGATTTGCGCTGCCTTACTACGATTTGCCCCTTTATCCAAATCCATAAAGGCTTCTGTATCCAGAAAATCCGCGTCCACAAGACATGAAAAGAGCATGCGGATCCAAAGATGAGCATGCTCTCCGGGGTCTGTCTCGCTGTGTGGGGGCTTGGAGAAAGGTAGAGGCGCCTGTAGAATTTCGATGGGAATATTTGCCTGTAAAGTTTCGTCGAGGTGTCGAATTTCCTTGAGTCGATCCGCTAGTCCTCGTCCTTTTGCCTCGTCTTTAAACCAGTCAGGCAGACCAGAATGATGACCGGCAATTAGGTACGCTATGATTTTGCCTACGCCGGGATGACGCTGAATGGCGTAAAGTGCGCCTGCTGTGCTGTGGTCCACTTTGCCAGACACATTTTCAAGATGAGCGTCAGGTCGAAAGCCACTTACGTGCCCGATGTAAGATTGAAAATCCTCTTTGTATTTCCCTAAATCATGCCAGAGACCAGCTGGGGTAGCCCAATCGGCGGCGCCAAAAAGGGCTGCTGCTTCGGCAGATCGACGGCCCACTTCCTTCAAATGATCGGCAAGGGAGTGTTCTACCCATTCTCCCATAGGTGATCTGCGAACATGCGCTATATACTTGTCTTCCATACCATTAACTCATCTAACTGCGACAGCTGAACATATGCCGCAATTTATGAAAGGGGAATAGACGAGCATCCACTTGCAAGGGTCTCCATTGCTTGAAAAAATTTTGAAATATGTTAAATAAATAGTCAACGTTTTTCACAGCACATTCACGACCCTTTCACAAGTTTAGGAGTAACATTCCCCTCGCAAAGCAGCGGGTGAAGATGCTTACTCGGTTTCTTTAAAATATAGCGTTCTGAGTGTTTATGAAAGTAGTTTTTTATGGATACAACTTTTTTTCAGAATAGCATCTAACTATCGACTCAACCCGGCATTCAATTCCTCAATTGTAAAGTACCGCCCTCAGTAACCACGGTCTAGTGAATCCATCGATTATTCACTGGTTTTTTCCAATACCAAAAAATGATTACCAAGCAAAGAAGGTCTAGCTCGCAGGTACACTGCCGCCATCAACTGAACATCCATACAATGAAAAGGAAGCAGATGGCATGAGGTCATATTTGGGTTTGCTTTGCCCCATTGTCGCCAAAACGGTGATAAATTAGTTGAGCTCAATGGATTAAGCTTCACTTACTTGACTAAGTGGTAATTTTTAATTTTCTTCATGTTAAAAATGAATATAAAATCAATTTTATTTTGTTAGCAAACAAAATCGATTCGAGAAAAAAAAGTCCTTATTGTAATTCCTAAAATCGGTATTTCATTTTTGGGCAGATGCCTAATACGCTAGAAAATGACGATTAATACATCGAATTCTGGATTAAACAAAAGACTGTGGCACGAAGAAATGAATCTGAAAAAAATGGGCTGGAAGGTTCGGTTAGCCCCTCCTAATACAAGGACCCCTACTTCAACTCCGAAAGCCCATAGCCCTTTCGCAAATTTTTCAATAATTGCCACATCCCCTTATCCTGCTTACATAGCCGAACAAGTGCCGAGGCACTGCATTTCAACAACTTGGCACCAGGTTGTAATTCTCCCTGATGCAGAACCAGAGCAAAATAGAGATCCCAGATACAAATGGGATAATCGAAATGAAGTGGATTGCAAGGAACACGAAATATTTTTAGGGCTGCTAATATCAGTTCAGGAAAAACCAGATTATTTTCAGTATCACCCATTGATTCAATCCAGACCTCGAAAGCCTCTCGCTTCAAATTCAACACCAGCGCCACCCGCAGCCGTTGTAATGCAATATCCAAATTGCGCTGCGACTCGCGATACTCCTGGCACTCGGCTACTGTATCACTCTTCAAATGCCGCAGTCGAACTGCACTATAGACTCGATTGCGTTTCTGGCCGCCCGCTCCAGAACCCTGAAAGCGTTCAATTCGACAATTTTTGAACATCAACTCAACAGGAAGCAGTATTTCTTGTAATACATCCTGGCAGGTGATTATAGTTTTCACGAAATCATCGTTTGTTTACATCGCTTCAGATAATACTGTCAATTAAGCTTTATCCTTGTTTTATCGATTTTCTTTGAAACAAGTTTTTGATAATCACAAGTTCGTTTGGCTTGATTCCACCGAAGAGAAGGGGTGCAATTAAAAAAAGTAACGCGGCCAAAAGTCGGAAACTAAGGGAGGGAGCCTTATCGGCTGATAGACCAAGAGCACTTAGGCCCCAAATCGCAGTCAGCCAGATAAACACCGGTATCAGTGTTACAGATAAATCAATCCGGAACAGCTTTTGGCTTTTATAAGCCATCAAAAGAGCCATAGCACCATAGCAAAAAGCTGCTGCTAGGGAGGCGCCCCAAAGACCTAAGGGTTCAACCAGAAGATAATTACCCAATACAGTAGCCACTGCACCCCAAGCTGTTACAGTCATCAATGCTTTCGTCTGTTTGGCGATCAGAGGGCCTAAGGTGAAATGCACATAAACAGCCTGCAATCCATAAGCGGCAAAAACAATGGGAACCATCGCCAAGCCTCCCCAATAATCAGGATGTATAAGTGGCCGACCTGCGATGGGAAAACTTACCCAATAATCAAGAAAAAAAAGAATCGGAATACTGATCCATCCAATGACTGTTAACCAAAGCCGGAGAATTTGCCCAAATAATTGGGGAGCGTCCGAATCATTACGATGTTGCAAGAAAAAAGGCTGCCAGGCCAAACGATACATTTGCACTAACAAAGCTCCGAAGATACCCAGCTTCCAGGCTGCCGAAAAAATACCGACCTCGCTCTGGGCCTTTACCCAGGCATCGCCAGCTAGCGAGTCTGCCCGTTGGGCTAAAAACCAGCGGCCAGCCATTTCATTAACCATTAAATATAAACCTGAAGGCACCAATGGCCAGCCGACTGAGAGCAATTGTTTCACTAAAGAAACATCGAAACGCATCCTAAAATATTGAAAATAAACTGGAGTGAGATAGACAAGGGCGCAGGCACTGGCAAGCACATTGGCCCAGAGTATCCCTTTCACTCCCATATGTAAGTGCAGAATGAAAACCAGGTTTGCGATAATGTTAACAATTACATACAAAAAACGCGAACCTGAAAAATAAAGAGCGCGGTGACTCACGCGCAACTGCGCCAGTGGAACAATTGCTAAGGCATCCAAACATAAAATGCCGGCGGCCAGAAAAAATGTGTAACGATATTCTGTAGGGATAACCAGGACTTTACCTAGTAAGGGCATTGAGAATAGCAGGACAACTGTCCAAAGAATTGAACCTAGTATTACAGATAAAAAGGCGCTGGAGAAGAGATTTTTTTTTGCCTCTGCTTCTTTGTCAGAAGCCAGACGAATATAGGCAGTGTCAAAACCAAACTGGTAGACCACATTTAGAAAGGCGATGAGCACGAATACCATTTGCAAGATGCCGAAGACATCGGGTGCAAAGACGTGGGTGTAGAAGGGAACAAGGAGGAAGTTTAGAAAACGGCTGCCTAGCGATGAAGCCCCATAGAGTAACGACTCTTTACCCAATTGGCGGATACGACTCATTTCAATCGACTCTTCTAGTCGGGCTCAGAAGCTATTTGAAGCACCAGCGCTTGAATAGAAATGGATTTATCGCCCTTCAGCGAGACGATTGATCAAAAAGTCAGCAAACTCTTTTTCGCGCATGGCCTCTTGGGTCTTGGATATTTCATAAGAGACCCGCACGATTTCAACAGTCATCTGTTCTGTATCACAGATACACCAACTCGCAAGTGGGTTTCGGTCGCGCGGCTGCCCTACACTGCCAACGTTGACAAGAATTCTTTGATTTGGCTGTACCTTGTGATAGAGTGTTTCACTTACCTTAAATGATTGCTCATTATCCATCGCCACAATAATGGGCCAATGGGTGTGACCGATAAAGCAGATGGGTTCAGTGAAAAAAGAGAAAGCATCGACTGCATCATCCAAGCTGGATACATAACGCCAGTCAGCCGGTGACCAGGGGCTGGCATGTACAAACATCAGGGGGTCTTCAGCTTTCATATAAGGTAACGAAGCTAAAAACGCTTTGGAATCGTCGGTTAAAACGTTTTTGGTCCATTCGATGGCACGTTGGGCATTGTAATTATTCCAGGTATCTGCCGATTCACGGCCAATTGCTACACTGTCATGATTACCGAAAATTGTGATTGCAGATTTTGCTTTGACAATATCAATACATTCATTGGGAAAGGGCCCGTAGCCTACTATATCTCCTAGACAGATGCGCCGTTCCACCCCAAGGCGGTCCATTGATTCCATCACCTTATTCAAGGCTTCGAGGTTACCATGAATGTCAGAAAAAATACCGTACTTCATTCTGATAGACCCTTTGGTGATTGTCCTCTCAAGGAGATGGGTTTCAAAACCTTACCAATAAACAATATAGCATGGCTAGGCCAAATCAAAAACTAAAGTCTGGAGGTTTTAATTTCTTCGGTCGATATCGCTTGAGATTGTTCTTGAAAGCCCAGCCCCTCTTGAGAGTCTTGGCTTTCCGTTTTATCAGCGGATTGGATGACTTCAAACGCGCAACGGAAGCCCAGTTTAAAACTGCGCGAAGAGGGTCGCATATTAAAGCGGTAGCTCGGAGAAAGACTGCTGAATTCACTGTACCAACTCGCTCCCCTAACAACTCGGGTATCGGTTTCAATTGCCTCACCTAGTTGCTCAAGATTTTTTGGATGATACCAATCAGAAACCCATTCGAATACATTACCCAGCATATCGTAAAGACCCCAAGGATTGGGCTTCTTTCGCCCAATCGCATGCGTTTGAGAATTCGAATTGGCTCGGTACCAAGCATAACTTCCAGGGTCTGAATAGCCCCAAAAGGTGCCGCTTCTCGAATTTGCCCTAGCGGCAAATTCCCATTCGGCTTCGGTGGGAAGGCGTCCCCCCAACTCTTGACAATAATTGTTGGCTTCTTGCCAGGTCACCCGCTCAACAGGTAAAGAGTCACCCAGACGAAAGGAGGGGTTGTTGCCAGTAAGCGCACGATAATCTTTCTGTGTCACTTCGAATTTTTGCAAATAAAAAGCGCGCAAACTTTGGGCAACGCTGTTCACTGTTACTTCGCCCTCAGGAATGTAAGCCAGTGTAGATGCGTATTGGGCAGCGAATGGTCGCAATGAAGGTCTTCGTTCTGCCTGCAATAAAAAATTCTGAACTTCGGAATTAAGTGTATCAGTTCCATCTGTAACTGTAATTTGCCAAAAATAATTATGGCCTCCTTTCAGATCGCTAACTGGCCATTCATTCTGGATGATGCCCCTGGCGACCACCCGTTGGGGAGGTGATACGGTATCGATTCTAAGTGTATAGCGCAGAGTATCTTCGGCATTTTCATCACTGGCCGACCATTTTAGCTTCAACTGTGATTTTTCCAGACCGGGTTGAAGCTCCTGCCCATTTAAAGGTTCAAGCAGATTGGATAATATTGGAGGGCGATTTGCACCTTGGGTGAACCATTCTACTCCCTCTTCGGGCATAGCCCTGCCCAAGCCCGCCCGGTTGGCGGGAAAAACCCGAAAGCGGTAATTGCTTTGCGACTTTAAATTTTTAATATCAATGTTATTCTGATACACAGTATCCATCAATTTACGCCAAGGCTCATTTGCGAGTTTTCTCTGAATTAAATAAAATTCAGCATTGGGAACGGGATTCCACTGTAACTTAGCTCCCAAATCGGAACCGGCGCTCAGTTT
>JBBQAD010000437.1:0-3324 GCA_038315885.1 Fibrobacteria bacterium
GATGCAGTGGAAACCCGGGACTCGGAAGCGACGGCGAAGTCCAGCCCTGGCGAAAAGACTAAGGTCAAAGCAAAAAGCAAAGGCAAGGCCCTTGAAAAACAAGTTGATAAAGAAAAAGTTGTGACTGCTGAGAAAAAAGAAGGCACAGTAACAAAGAGCAAGGAAAAATCTTCTGCAAAATCTGCAGTAAAGACCGAAAAAAGCATTGAAAAAGACACTGCCAAGGATGCATCCAAAGACAAAGTCGAAGAGGAAGTTCAAAAAAAACCAGTGAAACTATTCTTCAAAGAAGTCAGCACTTCGGACGAACGAATCATCAAACGGGGAACCAAAGACGCGCTTCCCTTACCACCGGTTGTAGACATTAAAAACCGGGGAAAAGTCAACGAAGAGTCACCCGAAGAATTAATTGCACGCATCGAAAAAGAGTTGGAAAACCAGCATATTTTTAAGCGCGGTAATCTCAAACCACAAATGTGTACCAAATGCGGGATCGTTCCAGCCGCGGAAGAATATATCATCGATCGAGATTTGGGTTATTGCCCGGACTGTGCTGATATCTTGCGATTGGGTCAAACCAAAGAAGCCCGCAAAATAGACTTTCATCCCTCCTTGATGCGCAAAGAGGGAGATACACCGGCTAACCCTACCGCGAATGATGACAAGAGCGACGAAGATACAGACACTGATGACGACTAGAATTTATCTGAATAGTTATTCTCCATCTTGATCTGTTTGGATTATACCCAAAGTTCTGTTACACTGTGTTTACACGGGAGAGAAAATGCCAGCCTTGGATACAGGCACGCTAAAAGAAAGAATCAATCGTCTCAGGGGGTATCTTTGACTTGGCTGCCAAGCAAGAGCGTATTTCTGTAATTGAAGATTTAAGTAGTAGCCCCGGATTCTGGGAAGATCAGAAGAAAGCGCAAAGTTTTCAAAAAGAACTAAAGAGTCTTAAGGATTGGGTGGAGGCTTGGGAAAGTCTCAAAGTTGCCGCTGACGATTTAGAAGCCTATGCTCAATTGGCCGAAGAAGAAAATGATGCTCATGCCATGGCAGAAACCCAGACCACCTTTCATAGTATCAATGAAAAGATTGCTGAGCTAGAACTAAAAAAAATGCTCAGTGGAGAAGATGACTCCCGAACCGCCATTCTTACAATTCACCCCGGGGCCGGTGGAACTGAATCACAAGACTGGGCGCAAATGTTAACCCGAATGTATCTCAATTGGCTTGGCAAGCGCGGCTTCGCCCATGAAATTTTGGATGAACAACCAGGCGATGAAGCCGGAATCAAAAGTGTCAGCATTGAAGTCGATCATGATTTTGCCTATGGTTATTTACGGTCAGAAATAGGCGTCCATCGCTTGGTTCGAATCAGTCCTTTTGACTCCAACAATAGAAGACATACCTCTTTTGCAGCGGTTTCAGTTTACCCCATAATTGAAGATGCAGAACTAGAGTTAAAGGACGAAGACATTAAGGTCGATACTTTTCGCGCTGGGGGAGCAGGTGGACAGCATATCAATAAAACCGACTCGGCGGTAAGAATGACCCACTTGCCCACTGGAATCGTAGTTGCCTGCCAGGCTGAAAGAAGTCAGCACAAAAATCGCGCTAGTGCTTTAAAATTATTGCGGGCACGAGTGTATCAGAAAATGCGCGAAGCAGAGGTAAAACTTCGCGAGAGCAAATTACCCACCAAATTAAAGATTGAGTGGGGAAGCCAGATTCGCAATTATGTGTTACATCCCTACAATATGGTAAAAGACGTAAGAACCGACTGTGAAACATCTGATGCAAGAGGCGTTCTGGACGGCAATTTGGATCCGTTTATAAACGCCTATCTGCTCGCTCTAGGAGGAGCCAATTAATGGCCATGCAAAGCAACGATCAAGTGGAAGCTCGGATACAGACCCTTGCAAAACTCCGTGAACAGGGCTTAAATCCCTTCCCCTACCGTTTTGAAGTCAGCCACAGTAGCACAGAGCTAAGAGCTGCACAGCAAGAATTTATCGATAATGAAACAAGAATTTCCTTTGCCGGACGAATCATCCGTTACAATCTGAAAGGGAAAATTGCCTTTATCCATTTAAAAGACGGCCATGGCCGCATGCAGGTCATGTTCACACGCGATGGCCTTGTTAACAATGGATTTGAACTGATCAAGCAAGTGGATATCGGTGACTGGATAGGCGTTAAGGGAAGCATGTTTGTCACCAATATGGGTGAATTTACCATTCGAGCTTCCGAAGTGGAACTCTTATCCAAAGCCATACGTCCGCTTCCCATCCCCAAAGAAAAAATGGAGGATGGAATAAAAGTGGTCTTTGATGAATTCAAGGACGTTGAAACCCGCTACCGCCAACGTTATATCGACTTAGCCTTGAATGACTGGGTTCGCGATACCTTTGTGAAGCGTTCCAAAATAATCCAGGCCATGAGAAACTACCTCATCAATTGTGATTACATGGAAGTTGAAACTCCCATTTTACAACCTCTCTATGGGGGTGCCAGTGCTCGGCCCTTTACCACCCATCACAATGCACTGGATATACCGCTTTATTTAAGAGTCTCAAACGAATTGTATCTGAAACGCTGCATTGTGGGTGGCTTTCCTCGAGTATTTGAGTTTGCTAAAGATTTTCGCAACGAAGGCATCGACCGAACTCATAATCCCGAATTTACCTTGCTGGAATTCTACCAATCCTTTGCAGATTATAATGACATGATGGAACACTTCGAAAATATTTATCGAGCAGCCTGCATGGCCGCCCATGGTTCTACTCAGTTTACTTATCAAGGTCGATTGATTGATTTAAAGGGTCCCTGGCCGCGATTAACCGTAAAAGAAGCCATTAAAAAATATGGAAACTTGGATGTAGACAGTTTAAGTAATACAGATTTACAAGCAGCTCTGCACAAATTCGTTCCAGATGCAGCAAAAACGGGTACCACTTTTCGTCGTGGGCTAGCTACAAAGGCGCTTTTTGAAACTTTGTGCGAAGCCCATCTCATCGATCCGGTTTTCATAATCGATCATCCGGCAGAATCCACCCCTCTTTGCAAGGTGCATCGCAAAGACAGTAGTCTAGTGGAACAGTTTGAACCTTACATTAACGGATGGGAAGTGGGCAACGCCTACTCCGAATTGAATGACCCAATTCTGCAACGAAAACTCTTTGAAGACCAGGTCGAGCGCGGTCGCGGAGGCGAAGCTGAAACCCACCCTCTTGATGAGGATTTTCTGCGTGCTCTGGAATATGGAATGCCACCCACGGGTGGCGTGGGGATTGGAATTGACCGACTGGTGATGCTGCT
>JBBQAD010000494.1:0-2218 GCA_038315885.1 Fibrobacteria bacterium
GAAATTTGTAGACGACCTTGTGTATCTCTATACCCCTGGGTTTTCAAGTGATAAACACCAATGAGTAGTTTCTGATTTGTCCGGTTATCCCGGTTATTCCGGTTTTTTGAAAAATCGAAAAAAACGTGACCACTTTGAGGAATCAAATATTCATATGCCCCTGCATCTGCCCCTGAACCTTGGGGTCGAAGAATTCCTAGTATATCACTACCATTCGCGTGCAGGGGATTGGCTCGCGAAATGGCGGGACTATTTTCTTTCAGACTGAGATCAAAAGCAGAAAAATTGGTGAAATAAGCATTATACTCTTTAAATTTTAGAGTTACATTTCCTGATGTATCAACTCCTGATTTTGCAAGATTATAACCTGTAGATAGATTATTAGCGACCAAACACGAGATGGGAAGTATTCCGTTTTTATGTTTATCGATGCTTATCCAAGTAGGACCAGGTGCACCGTCAAATTCATCAATTACCGTGTTGTGAATTATTTTGCAATTGATGGCGCCTAATAGAGTAATACCATGCCAATGATCAGTGATGATGATATTGTTTTCAATAAGCCAATCACGAAACATACCATCGAAACATCCGATTCCCTGAAGACTGCCCAATAATGGCTGATTGGGATTGTCCGTATTGATAAATGTATTTCCGCGCAATACCATTCTTGCAACTTCACCTGTTCCCACGCCTCCTGAACCGAGTGACCAAGACTGAAAACCATCATCATGGTTGTCGTTAACTTTGTAACAGTTCTTAACGAGATTCCCTTCCCAAAGTTGATCGTTGCCTAAACCTCTAAGGCCATCTCCAGAAAAGTTTATGACTTGGTTTCCCAGTACAGTAACAAAATCTCCAGATGAACCAATCCCAAAGTTTACGTTTTTAAGCACATTGCCAATAGCTTGCTGATGGGGGCCGTCAAGCTCGATACCATTACAGGCCAAACTATTCCACTCTTCTTTTGACCAGGCCGTACTGTTCTCGACAGAATACAATGTGCAAGCTTGCACTACATTATGTGATGCAGGGCCGGTGTAGGAATGGCTAGCAAAACTGAATATTTGTTTTCTTTTATATTCCTTGGCAAAAGAAGGGCTGATAGTTAAGCCTTCAACTTTCCATTTAGAACCTGAGCGAAGCTGAAACCATCCGATATGAGGGTTTTCTCCGGGAGCAGCTTTGATAAACAGTGTGTCATTATTGTAATACTCTTGAACCTCGATTTCGCCATGATAACCAGAGCGTAACAAAATTGTATCTCCAGAAACCACGACACCAGTGGGATTTTTTACGACCAATTCACCGCCGGAGTAAGGGTATTTCGCCGGTTTTTGACTGCGAATTTTACCCTTCTCAAAAACCTCTTGCAAGGTTTTCCAAGGGGATGCGGCTGATCCCAGGTTGTTGGAATCACCCACTTTGGGGTCTACAAAAAAACTACGGCAATCAACCGAAATTAGAGTAAGCAACTGGGAGATAAGACCTACTAGTAGAATACGCCTCATTGTATTTCCATACTAATCTGAAAATCCGACAAAGTCCATGCTTTCCTTTAGTCCTATTTGAGCCCAGGTCCAGTCCCATATTTGATATTTTCTAACGGATATGGTTATTCGGTTTTGTAATTAATTGCATAATTTCCCTCTTTTTCATTTAGGCCCAAATTTTGCATTACCTTTGTTATGCTCCAAACCGTACTCAATTCAAGCTTTGAATCAAGATAAACGCGCAAATTTGAACCGAGTGAGCAAAATTTTGCGCAATATCAAAAGGATCGATTATGTCACAGCACCGTGCAGCTTATCAAATGAACTTAGTGAAGATGGCCCTTTTACTTTTTGTACTGGCTATTCATTCTCAATCCGCCAATCTTTTAGTAATACCAATCCAAGGTGATACTGCCCATACCGAAGAAATAAAAACACTTGGCTTTTTATTTCAAGATGCTTTACGTGTTACCTATTCGGATAATGTGATTGAAGGCTCAGACACGCTTCGCCAATGTAAATCCACTGAGTGTATTAGTCGGGTTGCGGCAGAACAAAAAGCAGAAAAAATTATCGCACCAGCTATTTATCGATTGGGAGAGAAATGGATTTTATCGGCCACCCTCTATGATTCAAAAGGCAAGGGAATACGCACGGAACGTATCACTGCTAGAATTATCGAAGATCTAGAACCGGCCTTGGGCAGACTTTCGGACGCTCTCCTA
>JBBQAD010000406.1:0-3738 GCA_038315885.1 Fibrobacteria bacterium
GAATTAGGTTTTTCATTTTACATTCCTTTTGTATTTATGTTCTACCTCTGCCAATAAATTTGGCAGTGTTCTAATTTTACTTTCATTGCTCACTAAAAAAACATGGTATGTAACGCTTATATAGATCATTTTGATCAACACAATTTTTGGTCATTTTACAAGCAGTAGTAGTTGACATCCTCCCCGCCTGAAGAGACGGGGTTTTACGGAGTGTTCGATAGGAACTTAAATTTTTAATACTCTTTTCAGATAACTACTCAAGCTTAAGGTTGTGCTCATTTATATGGGTGATATCCTAATAGGCTATCTATTGTATAATTATCGGTCGCTGCATCATATTCTATTTTAAATACAGCAACGTCACTCTCTGTTCCGCTAGTTGGCCCTCCCCCCAGGTCAACCACACCTATTCGCAGCGGTAAATCATTATGAGGGAAGTTCGGGATTGTTGCAATATCGTTTTGGATTTCTGATTTTATGGGAGAACCTTCGATAAAAAGGTACTTAGTCTTGCCTTCCATCCCCATTTTGTCTGGAATATGAAAGTTTTTCATACCCCAATTGTCTACATAGATTGTATCCTGTTTCACGTCTCTTCTAATTGTTCTAAGACCCACAGCTCCATTTGTATCAGCAATGTATAGAGTAAATTCTGGCATTAAACTGTCTACTTTAAATATCAGCTTATTTGAGTTTGGTATAGAATTTAAAGGAATTGTGTCAATTTCAAAGGGGATGTAATTCGATTCATAAATTTTGAAATTACCTGTATTGGGCTGCTTATCATATCCATAAATTATGGAAACCTCAATAGATGTTGGATTACCAACATCTACGCTGATCCCTGCGTTTCTATTTTCCTCACAATTATTTAGAAAAAGAAGAAATATTAAATAAAGTGTTAATTTTTTCATTTTATTTCTGCTTCGAGACTGGATACAACTGAAAGTTTAATGAATATAGAGCATCACTGTCACTATTATCACCCTCATCCCCGAGACATTTCAGCTCATCTTTAAAAGCTTGAACTCTTTTAAAAAGCTCGGGGATTTTCCCTTGCTTTATTGAGAAGAGCAAAACCGAAAAATCCCTTTCCTCTGGTGGGAGCGAATCAAGCATTAATTCGCTTAAAGAGAGCATCTCTTTGTGATACCTTACAGCGTTCTCAGATTTGAAAAGGTCTTTAGTTTTTAAGTGCTTTTCTGTTACTGTATATCCATTTGCTGTCTTCTTAATAAATTTTATACCTAATAGATGACTAATCGCCCTTTTAATTTGGTCTATTGTTAGTGGTGGCAAAAGCCGTTTTTGGATTGTAGAGGGATCTCGAATTTTATCTTCAATTCCAAAAAAAGTCCAAACCAAAGGATTCACCCAATGAGAGAAAAAATTATATTCTGAGTCAGTAATTTCTTTTTCAGGACGTTTCATCAGCTTAGATAGCTGGGTCTTCAATGAACTTTTAGATCGTTCATCCTTAGCTTGATTATGTTGAATAAGTAAATCCAGATATACCGAGGAACTAGGTGGAAGCTGTAAATACCCCAAAATATTAACTCGAAGCTGATTGCTTATTTTTCTTTTACCAGAAAGTATTAGCTGTAATATCCCAGATGGTTTTGATGATCCCGTTATAATTCTTGTAACATTGCTTATCTGAAATAAAGGTTCGCATGATTTTTTATACTCGAAATAGTCTTTCAAGAACTGTAAATGATCCCTATATTGTAATACTTGTGGTTGAGCTTTTTGCATTTGATTCTTTTGGAGTTATTAGTGTTGATTCCTCGGCCGTATTTATGCAGACATTTTTCCGATGATTAACTTAAAGCTACAGTAAATTTAAGAAATTATCCAAAGGAATCCTTCCTTCTAACGATCAATTTGATCTTTTAGTCCCGAGTAGATTGGACCTCGTGCTGAATCCAAAAACAAATAGGCTAACTGGCTGTATTGTTCGAATGAATTTTTGGGATCGGTCCTTTATTTGGCGAAAATCCCTATATTTTGCTATAGCCTTAGCGTTTCTTCCTATGATTTCAGAATCAACTCTAGGGCTTTCCTCGCCCCATGGACGGGGCGATTCTTCTTGGCGAGTTATTGCACACAACGTTCTGCCGCACATGTCAACCGGTGGCTGTTTTTTTTGCTCTGAAACCAAAATTATTTTATAGCCGCCTGTTTACATTGCGGCTGTTGTATGGGAGGGTTTAGTTTATTTGAATCCAAAACAATTGATATTTTACATTATTTGGGTAGGAGTGCTCAAAGTCGCCATGGTCTGGAATATGCCGGAGATACCCATTCTATGCACCGTCATAATGAAACGTTACAGATTTTCCAGTTGATTTTGCTGTTAACAGAACTGAAGTCAGAATTTTCATGTAATCAGCATCTCCCGCATATCAGAAATTAACTCCAGTACCTTCAACAATTAACATGGGTCCTTGGCCAATAACTGAATTAGAGCCTGTTACTGCTTCTTGGTAAGCAATTTTTAGATTGAAATCCGACGAGGTTATTGCCCGGGGTGATGTAGGTTTCGGAGTTGGACTAGCCCAACCGTTCAAACACAGAAACAAAGTAAATATCATTAATACTAAATTTTTCATTCTCATATAACTCATAGGTATGTGAAGCACATCTTGTAGGGTGTCTCGATATCAGCAACTGAAATTCCGATAGGTGAAAATGTTCTTGGAATGTTTCTCATAAGGCTGCAGTATTTAAAATTAGATGTCAAGAATCATGAGCGCACATCCGCGCAACCACCCACTTGCATTGTTTGCATCACTAGGGCTGGCCTACGTACACGACAATCTTGCCCACACTATGCCCAGTTTCACTGAGTTCGTGTGCTTTTGCAATATCCTTCAGTGCAAATTCAGCGCCGATAATCGGTCGAACAATTCCTTCATCAACCAGCATTGCCAATTGTTCAAGTATAATCGCATTAGGCTCAATAAATACAAATGCGCTTCGAACACCCAGTTCTTTAGCTTTGTCCTCACTTGGCGGGCTGACAATCGAAACAAGCATACCGCCGCGCTTTAAAACCGACCACGATAATTCCTGTATCTTGCCACCAAGGGTATCGAAAACTACATCGACATCATGGAGAGTTTCTGAGAACTTCTGAGTGTTATAATCAATAACCTCATCAGCCCCTAACGATTTCACTAAGGCCACATTTTTTCCAGAAGTTGTAGTGATAACATATGCGCCGCGCGATTTAGCCAGTTGAATCGCCAACGAACCCACACCACCCGAGCCCGCATGTATCAGTACCTTTTGACCGGCAGTCAATTTTGCGGTGGTGATCAGTGCCTCCCAAGCTGTGATACCAGTTAAGGGCAATGTTGCAGCTTCGGCATGTGATATCGTCTGCGGCTTAAAGGCTAACTCAGATTCTCGGATAACTACGTATTCGGCATACGTGCCATTTCTCTTGATATCGGGACGTGAAAAAACAGCATCACCCACCTTAAAACGAGTTACATCTGAGCCTATTAACTGAACAATACCTGATACGTCCCAACCTAAAGTGAGCGGCATGTCATAGGTAATCATTTTCTGTAAATGGCCCTCTCTGATTTTCCAATCCACCGGATTAACCGATGCCGCCACCACTCGAATGAGAACCTCATGTGATGCAATACTCGGCATGGATGCATCTTCAATTCGTAATACACTTGCATTACCATATTCGTGAATTCTCGCAGCCTTCATGTAACACTC
>JBBQAD010000326.1:0-4679 GCA_038315885.1 Fibrobacteria bacterium
GGTACTATGAAGGTCTCCGCTATTTGGGTTCCCACTTTGTAAGATATCACTCCTCTGAAATGGTCGAATTTGGCCGACAACGAACATGGGTTAACAAAGACGGCCAATGGAGTGTCGATTCCATCAAAAATTCAATTGGAAAACTTCCTAATAAGCCAGATGTAGCCATAATGTCGATTCCAAAATGGCCGGATCATCTGGATTCAGATAAAAATGGAAAACTAGATCCTGATAAAAAGAAACAGTATGGATCCTTTTGTGCAGACCTAGTGCGTATTGTTAACATAGATTTAAAAATGAAAGTGAAATATTGGGAAACGATAAATGAATTGGAAGGGAAATATAAGAATGAGATAACTGAATTGATTGACATTAGTAATTATTGTGCGGATTCCATCAAAGCGGTCGACTCATCTGTAAAAATTGTAGGAGGGAGCTTTAGCCAACCCTGGGATAATACTATTCCAAAATTTATTGAAAACGCTCACTTTGATATCTGGTCACATCATAATTACGCATCTGGATATTCAGATAGTAACTCCGTAACCTACTTCACAGATAAAATATCAGGTATTGTTTCAGGGATTCATCATATAAAAGAATTGCTCAATAAATTTGGAAAAAACAATATCCCAATCTGGTTAACCGAGCACAATTTGTACTGGACTTGGGAAGCGGATCAACGAGGCCTAATGGCTGGAATTGAGGGAGGAGTATGGGACGCAAGTTTATTAATGGAACTATTAAAGGACGGGCAATGTAAGGCCGCTTTTGCCTGGATGGACGCCGGTACGAGGTATGGGAAAATTGGATACAATTGGAAAAAATGGAAGTATGATGTGTATTCTCCTGCAGCGCATGTGTATCATTTATATGACCGCTTCGCGCAAGGATTTTTGCTTCCAACCCAGTACACTGACAGCACCCATTTCCTTGCACAGGCATTTTATACAGAAAATAGGATGGCACTTTTTCTGATCAACCAAAAAAACGATTCACTACAACTTCAATTTAGTCCAAAGGGATGGGAGCCGGATTCAATCTTTCAATTGGATTCAACTGGTTTAAAATCAAAATCTTTACCTAAAGAAGAAATCACTAAGCTACTTCCATTATCGATGACAGTAATACATTATAAGCGTAAAGTTGGCAGTAGCTCAGTTATGAAACTGAGAAAATCAAATTTCATTTTTCATGAATTATTCAGTACCAGTTGGAAATTCATGGATATACAAGGTCGAAGCAAAAGTGTCAACAATAAGAAATAAAACTTATGCTTAACGCTTTGTTGTCATTCTTTCCCATTTCTTAGATAATATCATCGTACCAAGCCAGTCTCGATTTCCAATGTCCAAGATAATTTACCCTCCATTTATTAATCGTTGCCTGGCATTCTTGTGCTGTTGCATTCAGATCAGTGTAATAATTCGGATAAAGATCAGGTTCGGGTCGGTAAAATTGGCCGCCCCAGTTTTCGAGCCCAGGATCATCAACATTTCCCAATTGCGCAAGCACAGGAGAAAGTAGGTAGAGAAAACTTGGGCTATCTCCTTCTTTCAGAGAATTCTTTGGCCAATTCGCTACTGGAAAGACATCTCCCATTTTTTCAGAAAAGAGCCCCGAATGATTGGTTCCTCGACCGCGTATGTTACTGTTGATAAACTGAAAGGTGTTCCATTCGCCCTCTTGATTGCCTCCTTGATAATAACCTCGAAATGTATCACGGGAATTCGCAGATAAGATTCCATTCTCAATCCACCAAAGATTTGGCCATTTGTCTTTCATTCCATTGTAGACATAATCTCGGCTAGCCTGGTCGTTGACTGTATTGTTGCTGGAGATATAGTATAAGCGTATTTTGTCTGCGATTGCGGGTTCATCGTACAACGCTTGAGCAATGTCGGTCATGGAACCCCAGCCCAAAAGCCACAAGGGACGTCCTAGTTTCAAAGGGTCTTCAGCCATTGTCCTTTCTACAATCCATTGCGAGCCTTCAGTTGATTTCCCTTCGCCTGGGATGCTCGCTACGAAAGCACCTTGCTTTGCCATTGCGAGCAACTCTTTTTCGCCCATTAAATTTTCATGGTTTCTAGACCTTAAAAAATCCACATCAGTTCTTTGTATCCACTCGCGAATGCCAGCTACGCTTGGAATGGCACCAGGTCCGGGACTTGAAATGAAACCTTCAATTTTTAAGATGTCGGTATATTGTAAAAGATGAACTAGGGATTGGATATCATCAGGGTCACCGCCCAGATCAGTACTTACGAGGACTCGGTAGGTTGTCGACATTGAATAAGATTCCCTTGGCTTACTTTTGCCATTATTGACTGGGAAAAACTTCCAGTCCTATTTTAAATTGAGAGTCAAATATAAATACAAGACATCGATTTTCAGCCTTATGCTATGCAATTATGCGTTCGAGTGCAAGCGATGGTTTGATAACCGTATTTTAAGTTTTTTGATTTGAAGGGGAAGAAGTTGAATTTTTAGATATAAAATGCTCGGTTTTCTCTAGAATAAGTGAACGTGCCGTAAGTTTGGTCGGCTAGAAAGTTCCTTACATAAAAATGAATTTGCGTGATTTAAAAAGGTAGGAGTTACACATAAATGTCTGAAGAATTTGAAAATGAAACACATGTAATACAAACAGATATAATTAAGATTGAGAAAAATATTTCCTTATATGAAGAAAATAACTTTTACGGGCGGTATGACGCAATTGACTTTATCGAATTCAATATTATAGATAGAATTGAAGGGTTGCTTCAAAAATCAGATCATGGTGAGCAACTTCATGCTTTGAAAATTCGAGCGGAGCTATGTAAAAGTAATCTGGAAGAAACCGACCGAAAGTTCTACCACGGGATTCGGGAGGAAATACGAAATTCGAATAGGCCTAGCCAATGTCTTAAAAATGTGATGAACAGCTATTTACCGAATTATTCGAATTGTATGCTTAACAAGAATGCAATAGGTTATGATTGTCTGGATTCTTTAATTAACGGCATATTGCATCAAATATCTATTCCGTCCGAAACAAAAATAAGAGATCCTGGTATGGTGTATTTTCAAAAAACACCGGTTAGAATAATTTTAGAGCTTATTGATAGAGCTCATTTTACCAGCGAAGATATCTTTTATGATGTGGGGTCTGGCTTGGGACAAGTGGCAATGTTGGTAAATCTATTAAGCGGAATCAGGGCCAAAGGTATCGAATTTGACCCTGCTTATTGCAGCTATGCCAGAACCTGTGCTGTAGAATTAAACCTGTCCAACGTGGAATTCATAGTAGGCGATGCTAGGGAGGCGGATTACTCTAAAGGAACGATTTATTTCATGTATACGCCATTGGAGGGGGATATGCTGGAAGAGGTTTTGATGAAGATGGAAAAGCAATTTCGGAAAGGAACCAGACTATTCACTTATGGGCCCTGTACATTGGAGGTTCTTAAGAAAAGCTGGTTACAATGTATCGAAAATGGACAAAAAAAAGAAAATTGTGAGAGTAACATACATAAATTGGCTATGCTAACAGTTAAGTGATTGAGCTTTGGGTAGAGTCACTGGGTCTCCTGAAAATACTTGTTATGATGTTCTCGCCGTTAGTTCCCCATATTTCCCGGCAGATGAACCCATCCGAGTCCTGTTTGCCATAGAAGTTATCAAGAGATACAATCGAAGGAAACTACTTGTACCCAAAACGGGATCCGATTAGAATTGTAAAGACAGATGCAGTCGAAGCTAATATACATAAATATGTCACTTTCTAAGGCACAGTGTAATAATACCTCACCCCGTTTCTCGACGGATATACAAATACGGGGTTGGCATATATCCCTTGGAACTGCGCTTTATTTTTATGTCGCCCAATAGAGCATGTGTTACAAGATAAGCAATTCGATTCCAATCTGTTACACAAGTGGAAATACTCTCTGTTAAAGATAACTCAGAATTTTCGATCCCCAGGATGTTAACCTTGTTCGGGACTTCAATGCCCTGACTTTTGCAAAAAGATTTTGCTTTTACTGCGGTACTGTCATCTGTAAATATCCAGGCAGACTTTCTGGGGGAGGCCTCAAACAAAACATCATTTGGTCCATGAACTGAACAGTGTGACATCAATTCAGACAAACTGATGGGGGAAAATTTTCCGGCAATATCTAGCAGATATTGGTATCCAGCGCTCCGATAAGTGTGATCTTGCTGCAAAAAATTTTCAACACTAAGTTTTTGACGGGGAAAAATAACATGAATAAAAAAAGGAACATTATTGGAGTATTTACGAATTTCACTTAATAGCCTAATGGAAAAGCGAAAATCACAAGGTAATCTTTTTTCTACATGATAATACACGTGGATCTCTTTGAATTGGCCTTGGTTTAGCTTTTCAGCAATCATTCTGGCAAGATCTTTAACGAAAGTACCTCTGCACAACCAAGTCACATTACGTGGAACACTGGCCTGATTGAAGAGTTTTTCTCCATATATAAACACCGGTGTTTGGCGGTGCAGTTTTGTTTTTACAATGTGATTTCTCCAGTTAAGGACCTTTTTTTGATTGCTATTGTTAACACCTGTAAGAAACCAAGCAAGAGTGGATGTTGAATTCCATTTTGGCAAGTCATTCATACTGATACACTGAATTTGTAACCGGATACTGTATCTCGCCAACTCAG
>JBBQAD010000227.1:0-6235 GCA_038315885.1 Fibrobacteria bacterium
GGCAAGAAGCGCATTATTGCTGAAACCGGCGCCGGCCAGCATGGTGTGGCCACTGCAACAGTAGCCGCCAAGTTTCAGATGGAATGTGTCATCTACATGGGCGAAGTCGACATGGCCAGGCAGTCAGCCAATGTATACAGAATGCGGCTCCTAGGCGCGAAAGTCGTTCCGGTCAGTAGCGGCAGCAAGACATTGAAAGATGCCATCAACGAGGCAATTCGCGATTGGGTCACCAACATTGAGAGCACCCACTATATCTTTGGTTCAGTTCTCGGTCCCCATCCCTATCCCATGATTGTGCGCGATTTTCAAAAAATAATTGGTGAAGAAGTCGAGATGCAAAGTCGGGCTCTCTGTGGAAGACTCCCCGACTATTTAGTGGCTTGTGTAGGCGGAGGCAGCAATGCCATGGGACTCTTCTATAACTTTCTCGAAAAGCCTGAGGTACAACTCATCGGGGTTGAAGCGGGCGGCGAAGGAATTGAAAGCGGCAAACATGCTGCCCGATTCTCAGGTGGAAAAGTGGGAATTCTGCACGGAACCCGTTCCTATGTGTTACAAACCGAAGACGGCCAAATTGCTGAGACACACTCCATTTCTGCCGGCCTCGATTATGCCAGCGTCGGACCCGAACATGCGTATTGGAGAGATCAGGGACGAATCCAATTTTTTTCTGCCACGGACGCGGAAGCCTTGACGGCCTTTCATGAACTGTGCCGCCGCGAAGGAATTATTCCCGCTTTGGAATCAGCCCATGCTATCGCGCATGCCATTAAGATGGCACCTGAGTTAGATAAACAAATGATGGTGGTCATAAACTTAAGCGGTCGGGGCGACAAAGATTTGAATACTGTAATGGATTCTCTCGATGCCAAGGTTCTAGAGTAACAGTATGTCAAACCTTGGCAATCCGAAAAGTGCAAGCACTGTGAAGAACAATCGAATTGATAGTGCCTTTGCGACCTTAAAAGTAGACCAGCATAAAGCCTTTATCCCTTATTTGGCTGCCGGCGTTCCCAGTGATGCATCCACTGTTCGGCTTTGCCTGCAACTTGAAAAAGCAGGAGCGGATATCATTGAACTGGGCTTTCCCTTCAGCGACCCCATGGCTGATGGCCCAGTTAACCAAGAGGCAGCCAATCTAGCATTAGCCAAGGGTGTCAACGCCAAGCGCTACTTTGCCATGGTTCGGGAAATCCGCAAAGAGTCACAAGTACCCTTAATCGTCTTTACTTATCTCAATCCCCTCTACGCCTACGGCTTGAATAAATTTGTTGTGGATGCCAAAGCGGCAGGGGCAGACGGAATTCTAATTGTAGACATGCCCATCGAAGAAGCTGATGAATTTCTTGCACAATGTAAGCAATCAGAAATGCACTGTATCTTTTTGGTTGCCCCCACCACAACACCTAAGCGCCTAAAAAAAATCCGGGAGCAATCAGGGGGATTCCTGTATTACATCTCACGAACGGGTGTAACAGGTGAGCGCGATGGATTTCCGAGTGATTTTGAAAGCAGATTGAGTGCCGTACGCGAAGGCTCGCCTCTACCTCTGGTGGTCGGCTTTGGAATTTCAAAAGTGACCCATGTCGCAAAGGCCTGCGCCTTGAGTGATGGAGTCGCTGTCGGCAGTGCCTTAGTGAAACAGACACTTTCAGACCAAAGTGAAACACAGATTGAAAAAGCACTGATGGATATCGCATTGCCTTTAATTCAGGAAACGAAAAAATCATGGATAAATCTTGGATAATTTATGGACTTAGGTGATTGGCGAATTAAAATCGACGCACTTAATGAGCAATTGCTGGCTTTGTTAAATGAGCGTGCGAACTGTGCTCTGGCGATTGGCAAATTGAAAAAAGAACTGGCGCTTCCGGTTATTGATTCCACCCGCGAGCATCAAATCTTTCAAAAAATTAAAGAACTTAATCATGGTCCCCTTTCGAGTGAAGCCATCGAACGGATTTTTCGAGGCATCATCGAAGAAACGCGAAGAATTCAAGAAAGCCCAACTAGCGTCTGAGCAGATAATGAAATTTTAGCTCTTAAAAATGATAGGAGCTGGTTAATGAATAACGAGTTAGCCTTGAAAAGAGTTGCCATCAGCGGTCTTGGTTTGTTGGGGGCCTCCCTAGCTGCGACCCTGCGCAAGCATTTTCCAACCCTTGAAGTCGTGGGTATATCCTCTCCTGCAACTATTCAAGAAGCTCTTAAATTAGGCCTAGTTCAGGAAGGTTTTAGCTACCCTGAAATCAATCGGGCTGTAGAAAAATGTGACTTGGTTTTATTGTGCAGCCCCATTGAAGAGATACTGAAACAGTTAAAACTGTGGCAAGTAGATGCTCCTAATTTTGAGCACGAATGTATCATCAGTGATGTAGGCAGCACCAAAGCAGAGATTTGTAGTGCAGGCTATAAAGCCTTCGCGCGGTTTTCTAAGGTCCATTTTATTGGTTCCCATCCCATGGCTGGTAGCGAAAAAAGGGGCTTGGCGGCCCGTGATGCCCATCTTTTCAGCAATGCCACCTGGGTACTGTGTAACACCGATAAAGAATCTCAAGCCTCTTTGCAGCTAATGACTGACTTCGTCCTTCGGATAGGAGCCCGTCCCGTTCTTCTATCCCCAGAAGAACACGATAAAATTGCGGCCTATGTATCTCATCTTCCCCAGGTCTTATCTTCTGCTTTAGCAGCCTATGTCGGGGGACAAAAGGACATTCTCAATCATCTGTTACAGATGGCAGGTGGCGGTTTTCGCGATATGACACGATTGGCTGCCTCTGCCCATCCTGTCTGGCAAGCCATTCTCAGCAGCAATGAGAAAGAACTGGGAGCTGCGCTAAATGGTTTTATCGATTTTTTGACTCAATTAAAACCGCAACTCTCAGAGGGCTCCTCCGAAAGACTGTTTAGTGAAGCCAATGCCCTTCGCAGTCAAGTGAGGCACTCGAATAAAGGCTTTGCTCAAGCCTTGACGGAGATTCTGGTGGATTTAGAGGATAAACCAGGGGAGATGTTTAGAATCCTCACACCCATAGCCAAAAAAAAATTGAATATTTTAGACCTGGAAATTTTAAAAGTCCGCGAGGGTGAAGGTGGAAGTTTGATGATGGCCTTCAAAACTCTGGATGAAGCCAAGCTAGCCCTGAACTGTTTATCTGAAATCGGAGTGGAGGCACGCTTACGATGAATCTTCCGCTCATTGAATCTGAAACTGTGGCAATTAAACGGGCCAAGAAATTAAAGGGCAGTCCCCTCCTTACGGGTGACCTACATCTAGCCATTCATAGTCTGGGTCTGGCCATCCTGAGTGAAGGCGAGACCCGTATTGAGAATCTTTCCAGATCTTCATTAATTGAAGATCTGTTACATAGCCTCCAAGACTTGGGATATTCTCAATCCGAAGTTGAAGGCCATCTGTTACTCGAAGGCGGCAAAGCTCCCAAGACAATTAGCGATGCTATTGAAATCCACCATGAAGTAATTCTATTCGTCTTAGGTGGAATATTGGCGGCTCACAATTGTGTAACACCGGTGCAACTCTCTCCCATATCGATTTCCCGCTGGGCCCAAGATTGTTTTGAAAAATTGTTTACAATAAAGATGATTGCAGAGACCCCCGAAGGCATCCGCTCCTTTCAGGTTACAGGCTTGCGAAGCGACTGGAGAAAGGCGCTGGAAGCGGATACTTATCTTGGGAAGATCGGCCTGCTATACTTTCACCTGGCAGCCAAGAAAAATTTAAGGCTTTCGTTACAGGCTATAGGCCCTGACTGCCTAGAAAAAATGATCGCCCAGTTTGAGGGTGGCTTAAGCGTCAGAAAAGGTCAGGCGACTGAACAAGACGAACTTAGCCGCCGAATGGCGCGACTTAAAAAAAATACGAGTAACCAAGAAGAGGCCAGTGAATACATCCTTCGCGCTGATCAAGCCTTGCAACCCCAGTTTATTAAGCTATCCAACGATGTGGGCATGGCCAGTATTTATGCACTGGCCGCAACTGTAATTCCCGGTTCCGACCTAATTCTGGAAGATGTCTTGCTCAACTCCAGCCGCAATGGTTTTATTTCTGCACTGCGCCGTATGGGGGCCGATATCGAAGTTCAGGGCCGTAAAGAAAAATTTGGAGAGGTCTATGGAACACTGCGGGTTAAAACCGCGGAGTTATTGGGACGACGTTTTGCTTCTGAAAATATGGAATCGATGCGCGAAGAGATACCCCTGTTAATCTTGGCAGCGGCTTTTGCTGAGGGTGAAACCATCATTCGCGACATTGCTTTCTTAAGAACCTATCACACCGATTTGTTGAGTTCTATGATACAGTCTTTGAAATCAGTTGGACTCGAAATTGGAGAGGTCGAAGACGGGCTCGTTATTCGCGGTCGCGCGGAATTCGATGGCAGCAATTATGATTCGATGGGCTGGCCTATGCTGGGCTTTGCCTATCAAATTTTAGCCATGCGTTCACATGGCAGTTCTACTCTAGTAGGCACAGAAGCTATGGATAGACTCTATCCTGGCTTACGAGAAAATCTTTTAAGTGTTTCCGAAGCATGAACCAAGCCAGGAAACAGGAATCGGCCAACTTGCTTAGACCCTTTCGTTCCATCCGGCGAATTGGAATAATGGCATATAAAGGCAATATCGGCTCTGCGATGGAAATTCTGGAAAGCTGGGCAGAGAAACATTCTAGTATAAAAATGTACCTCAACCCCTTTTTAAAGAGTTACAGTTCGACAAAATTAAAAAACAAGCCAGAAAGTTTTTTCCGAAGCGGAACTGATCTGCTACTCTCTCTAGGAGGCGATGGAACCCTGCTTTCAGCGGCCCGCTTGCTACGCGGAGCGAAAGTTCCCATACTCGGGGTAAATTTGGGCAGAGTCGGTTTTTTGGCCAATCTCAATGTCGAAAGTTTGGGCGAATCTCTTAACGATATCGTTAAAGGGAAGTATACGCTACATAAACGCATGATGCTGGATGTAACTGTATACGATGAAAAAAAAATCATCATGCAAGACATCGCCTTGAATGAAGCGACCTTTACCGGAAAATTAGGCGCTAAGATGATTGATTTACGGGTGCATACCAACGGTGAATTCCTAACGGATTATTTTGTGGACGGTCTTTTAGTATCTACTCCTACAGGTTCTACCGCCTATTCTCTTTCTGCGGGAGGTTCCATTGTATATCCCTCTGCGACCTCGCTTTTACTGACTCCGTTAAACCCGGCTTCATTATCGGTGCGTCCCCTAATTTTACCTGATGATCATGAAGTTCAGGTACAATCCCTTTCCAATACCCGCGCCGATGTTACACTGATGGTCGACGGAAAAAACCCCGTTCGCTTGAAGCCCCATTATATTGTCAAAATCGGCAAGAGTGAATTGGGTACCTATTTAGTCAGACCACTACAGTCTTCTTACCTGGAATCGCTGCGAAGCAAACTGGGCTGGAGCGGTTCCCACCATGTGAGGGCCCCTAATGCTAATTGAACTCAGCATCGAAAATTTTGCCATTATTGAATCGGCCAAGCTGCGCTGGAAGGAAGGCTTTACAGCAGTAACTGGTGAAACCGGAGCTGGTAAATCCATATTGATGAACGCCCTTAAATTGATTTTAGGCGAAAGGGCCAAGGCTGACTTGATTCGTCGAGGCGCCGACAGATTGCGGGTGGAAGCTGTTTTTGATTTCCCCACCAATCCACAAGCCTTAGCCTTCTTAAGAGAATTAGAAATAGACGAAAGTGGAGCCGAGCTTGTAATTGAACGGGAAGTTCTGGCGGGGGGAAAAAACCGCTGCCGCATCAATGGCTCACTTTTTCCGATTGCCAAGCTTGAAATTTTGGGCGGCTTTTTGGTTGATCTCTGTGGACAACATGAACAGCAGGCTCTGTTACAATCATCGACCCATCTTGCTTACATCGATGCCTTTGCAGGCAATGTTTCACTTTCTGAAGAATTCAAAGTGAAACATACTGAGTTCCGATCCATATCGAAAGAGATTGCGTTGAGAGAGCAAGAAGTGGCGCGAATCCGGGAACAGCAAGATTTCTATCAATTTCAGTTCAACGAATTAGATAAGGCCAAACTTCAATCCGGAGAAGAAGCCAAACTGGAACAAGATTTAAAAGTCCAGATGGGCCTTGAAAAAATTCACGGCTGCCTGAGTGATGCCCTAAGTCGTTTTGAAGGCGAAGGCTGGGATTTAGGCGATAAGCTCTCCCAATTAGAACACG
>JBBQAD010000150.1:0-8150 GCA_038315885.1 Fibrobacteria bacterium
TTTGGCTTAACTTAAGAGACCCAAATGGTGCTTATTGTATGGGATTAAACAATCCCGGGACGCTCAATGGTCAAGCTGTCATGTACCAAGCCGCCGCCACCACTATAATGGCTTGGACTAATGCAGCCAACTGCGCCATGCTCTCGGCTGCCTTGAAAATCTCAGGTAATGAAACATTAAGCAATGAGTATAAAGACTCAGCCTTAGCAGCGTTTCATTTCGCCGAAACGCAATCCGACCAGGAACTGGATAGCAGTATTGAAGTCGGCGATGCTACCATTAGCGGTAAAGAACTGAAACAATCGGCAGTAGCATATCTGTACAATGTTACGGGTCAAGCGAAATATGAAAATCTTCTCAACGAGCACAGTAGTGTTACATCCGATGTTTCTGAGATAATCCCCAATGGCGGTGAGCTCTGGGCTATTGCTGGCTATTTAAAAGCCAAACACTTCGGAAGAAGTGTGAACTACCCAAATCTGCAAAAACACATGGTAGCTTCGATACTCTATCAAGCAAAAAAAAGAAATATCTCTAGTATCTCTGCGCGACCCTCAAGGCGTTCCACTGATGACAACACTTATTGGTTTCAATCCGCAATTACTGTCCATCTCGTTTGCTTGGCCCATTTGCTTTCTGAGTCTGATCTTGACCGTTCTGACTTTAAAAAAGCTTTGCTTTTAGAGGCAGACTATAGTTTGGGGCGTAATTCTTTAAATCAAGTACTGATGACCGGTTTAGGTGCGCGGGATGCTGGTAACATTTATACATCGGGTCAAAATGACGGTGTTCCCGGCCTTCATCCCGGACACACGCCATACATGAATGCCGTAGATTGGGGTGGTGACTGGTGGGCCGGCAAACCAACCTGGCTTGAGAGCAAAGGATTTCCTGAATGGAGCCAGTGGCCAAACGGAGAGGCCCTATGGAATTGCAGATATCATTATTCAAATTCTGAATTTACGCCCCAACAGACCATGCGGGGAAAAATGGTACTGTACGCATATCTGTATGCCATTTCGAACCGCGATGGCACTAGTAGTGCATTGTATGGAAGCAAAGCTGGCGGCTTGAGCGATACAGAAGAACAAAAACTTATTCATGAGACTTCACAACTAGTAGAGCTTCTTTACCCTGGACAAAAAATCAATATCCGTAAAGAAGGATTCAGTCAATTCGAAATCAGAGACATAAATGGTCATTCCATCGCCCAAGGCTCCGACGCCGAAAATTTGAATCAACGCTATCCCGTGAGTGGCGGCTTATGGATACTACGGTATGCGCCATGAGTGAAGGAGCGTAGAACGCTTGCGTTCGTAGGCGAATGAGCGAAATGGTGGAGGCGGTGGGAATCGAACCCACGTCCGAAAGCAAATTCCAGATCGTTCCTACATGCTTTCCCAATGATTTAAGATTCGCCCAAGGTCACGCCCAATTGGTCGGCTTAACCCATCGCTAGCCCACTTTTTCTTAGTCTGCAATCACAGGCGCGTTGCAGACCCAGCCCCAGAGCAGCCGAAACACCAGCCCCCGGGGCCAAAACTGGTATTTCGTGGCCGTTATTTAGGCGGCCAATGCGTAAGAGTATTGCTCTTCAGCATTTTATTTTTTTCCCGTTTTTTAAGAGGCCAACGAGAATCCTCTGCATGCAACTTTCTGTTCATCACATCCGTCGAAACCTGGGCGCCCCCTTTTTAATCCATTTCATTCACGTGGGAAGTATAGTCCACGAATCAAAGAAGAGCAAATCCTTTGCTTCGCGATTGGGCCTTTCCATACTAATTTTCACTCTCTATTCAATTCGGGGTTAATCACGTGGAAAACGTATCCAAACTAGAACAAGAACGACGTTTATATAAACCAAAATTACCAGTCAGTTTACGCCCTGGGATTTTGCAAGCTACTGTAACCAAAGGAAAAGCCACCCAGTCGGTCAATGACCAAGACCAAATTGCCAAATTATTTCCACATACTTACGGACAGTCAGAACTCGGTTTTGAAGTGGGGACAAAAAAATCAACTGCTCGAGCTCTGAGAGTGGGAGTGGTATTATCAGGTGGACAAGCGCCGGGAGGACATAACGTTATTTCTGGAATCTTTGATGGAATAAATGAGTTAGGTCTCGAAAGTGAATTAATCGGGTTTTTAGGCGGTCCGGGAGGACTGGAAAAAGGCAAATACAAGAAATTGGATTCCGTAATCATAAATGAATACCGTAACACTGGAGGCTTTGATATTATCGGTTCAGGCAGAACCAAATTAGAGACTAACGAACAGTTTGACCTTTGTATCACTCATATCCAGGCATTATCCCTCGATGCCATAGTTATAATCGGCGGTGATGATTCAAACACAAACGCTGCTATTCTCGCAGAATATCTCGCCTCTAAAGGTGAAAAATGCCTGGTTATTGGCGTTCCCAAAACCATAGATGGAGATTTGAAAAGTAAGAGCATCCCCACCTCATTTGGATTTGATACGGCCTGCAAAGTCTATTCAGAATTAGTTGGTAACATCGCGCGCGATGCCGTATCAGCTAAAAAATACTGGCACTTTATTAAACTGATGGGGCGTTCTGCTAGTCATATCGCACTTGAAGTGGGTTTACAAACCCATCCCAATCTCACATTAATATCGGAAGAAGTGGCTCATCGGGGCCAAAGCTTGAAAAATATTGTGGATGAAATATGTGATATAATCACGGCTCGTGCCGATGCCAGTAAAAATTATGGAATTGTGTTAGTTCCCGAAGGATTAATCGAGTTTATTCCCTCCTTCAAAACTCTTATCGGTGAATTAAACGATGTACTAGCCCACCATGAAAAGGAAGTGAACGCAAAAGAGAACGTGTCTGACAAAATTGCGTTACTAAAAAATTGGTTGAAAGAATCCTCGTTTCAGGTGCTAAACTCAATACCTGAAAGCATCCAAACCCAGCTTTTATGGGACCGTGACCCCCATGGAAATGTTCAAGTTTCACGAATCGATACTGAAATGTTACTGATTCAAATGGTGGAAGCTGAACTTAAAAACCGGAAGTCTGGAAATCATTACTCTGGTTCTTTCTCTTGGCAAAGACACTTTTTTGGCTACGAAGGGCGCTGTGCTGCACCCTCTAATTTTGATGCAGATTACTGTTACAGCTTAGGTTATAGCGCCGTCACCCTGATTTTACATGGTCTTAATGGTTACATGGCTTCTATCACCAATCTATCTCAAGGTCCTGACGCTTGGAAAGCGGGTGGCATTCCCATAACCATGTTAATGAACATGGAACAACGGCATGGTTCGCAGAAGCCAGTCATCCAAAAAGCCCTAGTCGAACTAGATGGACCTGTTTTCCATACTTTAAGTGCTAACCGAGAGCAATTCGCCAAGGAGGATTCGTTTTCTTATCCCGGACCGATCCAATATTTCGGTCCCTCTTCAGTTTCTGACCAAGTAACCTTTACCTTGGCCATAGAAGGCACCTAGGCGCGAAGTATCTGGCTTCCTTCAGGGGAATGTTGATTAATTGTGGAGAAAGTCCTATATTAGTTGAAAACTCTTGGGGGGCTCATGAAGTGCCCAACATGCGGCTGCGATGCGGACCGCGTTGTCGATTCCAGAAATAGCAAAGAAGGCAAAGCCATTCGCCGTCGTCGGGAGTGTTTACACTGTGCCCGGCGTTTTACCACCTACGAATACATAGAATCCTCTCCCGTTACCATCGTTAAAAATGATGGGCGTCGCGAACCTTTTACTCGTGAAAAATTATTAGAAGGCCTAGTCACAGCCTGCAAGAAAAGACCGGTCTCCACCCAACAGCTACAACAATTAGTGGATAGTATTGAAAGCCAGTTGCAGTCTCTCGCAGAGCCTGAGGTAACCAGCCAAACTGTAGGTCATATTGCTATGCTCGCCCTGCGCGAAATCGACGAAGTAGCCTATGTTCGTTTTGCTTCGGTTTATCGAAAGTTCAAGGAAGCCAAGGAATTTTTAAGCGAGCTAAAGGTAATGAGTAAAGAAGATGCTCCCGCCATAACTCAGAGAGATTTACTCAGTTTCAGTAACAACTAGGTTTATTGGGTGATACGGACTATTACACCCCTAACTTAATGCTGTTTAGATTCGACCGTGCCTAGCTCCTCGAAGCAAACTATTGATCTGCTTTTGTGATAAGTCTTTGTCTCGTTTGCGTTTAGGTTGGCACTCTTCACACAATGGTACAAACTCATTAGAAATCGAAACGGAGCCTTCATGCCAACCAGTTTCCATGATGGGAAACTTTAGGCAGGGACGAACTTTTTTGCACTTGTAGCAGGCAACCTCAGTAGGTTTTGCCTCTCCCCTTTGCACTTTATCTTTGTATTTGTCTTTACGATCCATTTCCCAAGCTTTGCTTAAAGCCTGATTTTTGCGGAGATAGCGATCTTCACCCATGTCCATTTGAGCCTCCAGTCTTGCTTCAATCTATCATTTATTTGTCATGATCATATTGAATCAAGGAAAATATGGGCCGGTCACCCAACTTTTCTCGTCCGGCCAAGAAAGATAATTCTATCAAAAAAGAAAAGCCAACGACTATTCCACCTGCGCACTCTACCAAACGTGCGGCAGCGCCGACAGTCCCTCCAGAAGCGAGAAGATCATCTGCAATTAAGACCCGCCATCCCGGTTGAATTTGCCCTTCATGCATTTGAAGCTTATCTGTACCATATTCCAAGGAGTAACATTCCTCTAAAATTTTACCCGGAAGTTTACCTGGTTTTCGAACTGGAACAAAGGACGCCCCCAATTCCAGTGCGACTGGAGGTGCAAAAAGAAATCCTCTGGCTTCGGTTCCGACCACACAGTCAATCTTTTGAAAAGCAAAGGCAAATGACATGGCTTCAATCGCTGCTTTATACACTTTGACATTGAGTAACAGTGGAGTAATGTCTTTAAAAATAATTCCTGGCTTGGGAAAATCTGCAATGTCGCGAATCCATTGGGAAAAATCAATGTTATTCATAGAATCCTCCTAGCTTGTCTCTCTTCTATGTTTCGCATTTTAGCCAGGTTAATGTTTTCCCCGGACCTATTTATCCAAACTCTGACGGATTTGCGATAAGAGTATATTTGCAAAAAGAATACGCCCAAGAATAGTCAAACGGTTCCATTGGCTGTGGATGCTATGTTTCTCTCCCCTACCCTTACGGTGCTGGCTTAAAAAATCTTCTACTGCATCACTAAATCGCATAAGTTTTATACGGCTGTTTTGTTTTTCTACCAATCGGCTATTGTAAGCAGAAACGCGTTCCAATTTTTCTTCATCTCCAGCAAAAAGGCTAGGGCAAACTTGGCAGAGATAGATGGTTGCTTGGGATTTCCCCACGATGAGATCGAGAAGGGCGCTCAAATCACAAAACACTTGATCCATGGGACGCAGCAAGTGGATGTCACTATGGCCTAATCCCAATACGATGCCTTGCGGAGCACGTCCTAAAATATGAAAAGGTGCCATTTCCAAGGCTTCATCCCAGCATAATTCATCGCGACCATGACAATTGAAAGTATAGACGGCAGCGGGCTGGGCCAAGAAGAACTGGGCAATGAGATAATCCCCAAACCCATCAGGCCCGAAGAGAACTCCGTCGCCGAAAAGAAGGAGATTTTTCAATTTATTCCCAATTTATCCAAGTAATTCGGAAGATGGTGGGCCCACTCCGGCTTGAACGGAGGACCAGACGATTATGAGTCGTCTGCTCTAACCAACTGAGCTATGGGCCCTCAGTTTAAAGTTAGGATGTAAAAATCATGCTTTCAAGTTTTAATCTGTGAGCTTGATTTATCCGATTAGGAATTCTAACCGGAATATGTTTCCAAGGTTTCACGCAGTCGTGAAATTTGTAACTGAGCGGCATGCAGTGAGCCTTTACTGCCAAAGTCTAGGCGTGCATAAATTTCTTCTAGGTAGTCAAATAGTTCAAAGGCACTCGACCCCTTACGAAAATTAAGAGCAATTTCTAATTGAGCGATAATATTTTGAACTTGAATTAATTCGGTTTTTTCTTGCTTTGAATGGTCAAGTTTGGCAAGCAAATGTTCAGCACGATTGAGTAACATAATCACAGAACGAAGACGACCGGCTGTCATTATGCGCGCTTTAGAATAAGCCTCGGATGGCAAATTCACCTTGTATTACCCTTTCTTTATAAATAAAGATTTCTATTCATAAAATTTGAGTATAGCATTCGAAAAAATTTTTCCTCCCATATCTAATCACTTACAGTTTTCCAATTTATTACTGTAACAAGGCACTCATATTATTTCTTGCGATTTGATTAAAATTTTCCATCACCGAAAGCGAAGATCGGCTGAGCAAACTGGCAGACATTTGCTCCGCTTTCGCACTAGCATAGTCCAAATCTTCTAATTGGGATTGTGCATAAGCACTTTGAATCTCCTGGTTCTTGCTATTGCTTTGAGCATGTTCCATTCGATTTGTAACAGCACCTTGACCCGTTCTTACCAATGAAACTTGACGCATTGCTGTATCAAGGTTGTTGATTGCCTGTGAGGCCGCACCAGCTTGTGAAATGTCAAGATTCGAAAGTCCTAAAGTGCTAGAGCGAAGATCAGAAGCGCTCATGGAGATAGTATCGCCTTGGGCTCCCCCACTACCTGCATTTACCGAACCCGAACCATCTGAAAGTGGCGATGAACCGTCTAAAAGGCCTTGCCCATTAAACTGAGAAATCTTGGCGGTTCTGTCGATTTCAGCCGATAGCGCTTGAAATTCTTGATTCAAGGCTGAGCGTTGATCACCATTAAGCGTGCCATTGGATGCTTGAAGAGCAAGCTCACGTTGCCGTTGCAGCATATCTGAAATCGAATTGGCACCTGAATCGGCAATTCGCAGTGCTCCCATTGCATCACTAAGCGAGCTATTAGCCTGTTTAAATCCCCGAACCTGCTTTTCTAATTCCCTCGCGATGGCAAGGCCTGCAGCATCATCCGATGCGCGGGTAATCCGTTTACCCTTGGCCATTTTTTCAAGAATCTGATTTAAACGTTTTTGGGAATCATGTAACCCAACTAGCCCGGCGGCATTTGTCGTATTGGACACTTTCATGGACCTATCCCCTTTCTGGAGCAGTCCGCTAGTTCATCCTTGAAAGCGATTGGACATCCCTGCATATTGATTATCGGCAGCTTTTAGAAAACCTTTAAGGAAAAATTGAAGGTAATTAGCTCATTTTTCTTTACCTTTTCAAATTCATGAAACAATTCAAGCTAAGCTCAAATGGTTATAAAGCAATCGCCATAGATGTCGATGGCACCCTATTGAATTCAAAACATCAGCTCGATCCTCAGACAAAAGAAAAATTAGCTGAGCTTCACAAACGAGGCATTCGCATCATTATTGCCTCTGGGCGCATGGCCGCCAGAATCAAACCCTACCGGGAAGAGCTGGGCTTTCCCATTTCCGTTGTTGGCTTTAACGGCGGACGAGTGTTCGAGACCATTCCTGGATCGGGCGAAAACAATTGGGAATGTACTTATCAGGTTGATGTAAACATTAAGACCCGCGAAGCTGTGTATTCCATCTGTCATAAGAAAAATCTTTTTTTAAACATTTATACCGAGGATGAATTGTTTTGTTTTCAACCACAGGGTGATTTTTCTTGGTCAGAACATTATTCTGGACATACCCAGAGCCGTTATTCCCAAATGTTTCAGGATCTTAACCAATTACCGAGAGTTTCACTCGCCAAACTGTTAATCATTGAAAGCCCTGAAAATCGTGAAAAATTGTTTACCGAACTAAAACCATTACTGCAAGCCCATTGCCAAGTGATGAAATCCAATCCTGAATATCTTGAGTTTTTGCCGCAAAACGCCTCAAAGGGTGAAGCTCTTCGGCATTGGCTTACAAAAAATGAAATAGAGGCGGCAGAGTTGTGTGCGTTTGGAGATGCAGAAAATGATTTGGAAATGTTGCAATTAGCGGGCTGTGGTATTGCCATGGCTAATTCAACTCCCGGCCTCATAAAGGGGTTTTCTCGTATCTCGAAGTGGACAAATGACGAAAATGCAGTCGTTCAAGAATTAGAGCAGATTTTCTCTTGAATCGAAGGAGTCAAAGGGTATAAAATGGAAATAGGTCCTGTTACTTCCTCCTCCAA
>JBBQAD010000295.1:0-5183 GCA_038315885.1 Fibrobacteria bacterium
GATTGCAACGCTTGGAAGCCCCCGGATTTCGTACCCTTATCCTGGATGGCGCTCATAATCCCGCAGCCCTCAAGGCGATGATTGGCTACTTAAGAAGAAGACCGCATGAATTACCCATGGAGACCTGGTTCGCCTCTATGCGGGATAAAGACTATCTCACGAGCATCCAAGACCTTTCTGGTCTCAGTTCAGAAATCAAGTTTGCCAGCCTAGACTTTGCCCGAGCCTTAGCCTATAGTGAATTCGAGAAGGCTGTTCAGGGGATGCTACCTCGCTTTCCCATCAGCCCCTTGGTATTTGATGAAATTCCCGCTTTACTTCGGAATTCTGAAAAGGGCCCTGTACTTATTTGCGGCTCTTTCTATTTGCTGGGAGCGATTATTCCTCGCATTGCCGAATTTTACCCTGGGCTGGCCTCTTTTCAGCAATTTTCCCGCGAACCTTTTTAATTAATCATTTGAGGTGGCTTCCCTTGCGGTTTTTAGGGAGCAATGGGTATTATCTACGCAGTAGTAATAAAGAACTGAAATTCTTTGAAATAGTTTCTGGCCTGCAACTTAAAGGTGAATCAAAATGAGGCTGAGGATATTAAATGATATGCAACTTGCATACTTGGAGTGGATAACATCGATGAAGTCATTCATTCAGGCCAAACATGGTTAGCCCGGTAGTCAAATCGTTTAAGTCAGGTGAATATCTGATTCGTGAAGAAGACAGTACACGCACTATGTATATCTTGAAAAGTGGACGAGTGAAACTCTTTCGCAGCGAAGGCAAACGTCACTTCGATTTTGGAGAACTAGGGCCAGGGGATGTTGTCGGAGAGCTTTCTTTTGTCGATGGAGCGGCTAGAACAGCCAATGTAATCGCCAGTGAAACGGTAGAAGCTGTCGAAATGACTCCTGAAGAGTTCGATCGATTCACTGCCACTGTGCCTATTTGGCTCTCTGCCATGGTGCGAGCCTTAGCATTTCGCCTTAGAATCGCTGTTTCCCGGATAGAGCGTAATCCGCAGGAGTACATGAAGTCAGGGCTTTGTTCGCTTCTGACCTATTTCTGCACCGCAGAAGGGGGAAAAAGCGAGTTGGATAGGTCGGAGACAGTGAAACAGTTACAAAACATATTGAGGGTATCTCCTTCTGAACTTGACGAAGCCCTGCGTTCGTTACAGAAAAAAAATCTTATTGAACTAAGTGACAAAAGTATCTCCGTGCGCGACTTAGAAGGTCTTGAAAAAGAAGCACTGGAACTCAAAAATCGTCTCGAAACCGCCAACGACTTTTAGTCGCCATCAACAGGTTATCTTTTACCCATGTTCGATGGAATCGAATTAACCCATTATCTGCTCCGGCTTTTTGTTTTAGCCATCTCATTAAGCTTCCATGAATGGTCGCATGCTTTTGCTGCCTGGTATTACGGTGATTCAACAGCAGAAAAAATGGGCCGACTCTCCCTTAATCCCCTTGTGCATTTAGACCCAATAGGCATTCTATTGCCGGCGCTGATGGCTCCTATTGGCTGGGCGAAGCCAGTACCGGTTAATCCCTACAATCTGAGAAATATGCGGGTGGCAATGCCTTTGATCTCCTTCGCGGGGCCCTTTTCTAACTGGATTCTGGCCTTAGTGGGCTGCCTGATTTTTAGAATCGCGCAGCCAAGTTTCGATTCGGGACTCTTTTTATTCTTGCAATACTTCATCTCCACCAATTTTGGCTTAATGCTGTTCAATTTATTGCCGATTCATCCCTTAGACGGTTCAAAAGTGGTCACTTTGTTTATGGATGACAAATTGGCAGAACGCTTTGAAGACAAAGTCGAAAAATGGGGTCTCTATCCCTTGGTTTTTCTGTTTGTGGCAGAATTTATGATGAGCACTGGGCCAATTTTGTTGTGGTTACAGCTTTGGCGCCCACTGATTCACCCCATTTTATCCCTATTTCAAGTGCCCATCTGGTTTTATTACTGACAAATCTGAAACCTAAAGCTCTGCCGGCTTTAAACTTGGCAAAATTTGTGTATATTTTCCACCCTCAAAACGTCAATGGAGGCTCTCTTGCCGACTCATAAATCAGCAGAAAAGCGTGTTCGCAAGTCGGAAAAGCAACGCGATCAAAATCGTGCAACTCGTACCGCCATTCGGAACCTAATTAAAAAAGTCCGAACCTCAGCCACAAAAGCAGACGCAGAAAAATCAGTGCCTTCCCTTTTCTCTTTGATGGACAAGGCTGCTCGTAAACATTCCGCTGGTTTTAACCAAAACCGTGCGGGAAATTACAAGCGTAAAGTGCATAGCGTTCTCGCTAATTTGCCTGCCTAATCCACACGTGCAATCCTAGCTCGACCGCAATCCTCAAACGATTGAGCTTAAAGTCTGGGTTAAACGACCCCTGTGCATTGCTACCTAAAACAAGGTACTATTTGCTTTAAATGGCACAGGCTCCCAATTGATCAAGGAACAAAGCCCCCTAGTAGTAATTATAGATGACGAGGTCTCCCTCTGTAGTCTATTGGAAATTTTCTTTGTCAAAAAGGGCTACCGGGTTCAGGTTGCTCACAATCTTCGCGAAGCCCAAGCCTTTCTAGAGGGAACTGAACCCCTACTGGCTATGGTTGATCTAAGCCTGGGTCTGGAATCGGGTTTGGTTCTGGTAAAAAAATTCCGCCAAAAATTCACTGAAATGCCGGTCATTGTGATGACTGCCTATGGCACCGTAGAAAACGCAGTTGAAGTGATGAAATTGGGTGCCTTTGATTTTTTACCCAAGCCTTTTGAAATGCAGCTTCTCAGCGATGTGGTACAGAAGGTTGTGTTACAGCGCAATCTGAAGCGAGAAAATGCCAATCTCAAAACCTTGCTGCGCCGCGAAGGCATGGTGGAATTGGTGGGAAACTCTCCGGTCATTCATCAGCTCCGAGAAAAAATTTATACGCTTGCCGAATCGGACAGCACCGTATTGATCACCGGAGAAAGCGGTACCGGAAAAGAAGTCGTAGCCAAATTGATACATCAATGCAGCAAGCGTTCCCAAGGCCCCTTTGTGGTAGTAAACTGCTCCGCCCTCTCCGAAAGCCTGCTTGAAAGTGAACTATTTGGCCATGTGAAAGGGGCTTTTACTTCGGCTAATTCCGAAAAAGATGGTCTTTTTTATGTCGCTTCAGGGGGCTCTGTATTTCTAGATGAAATCGGTGAAATGCCACTAAGAACGCAGGTCAAACTGCTTAGAGTATTACAGGAGAGAGAGATAACGCCGGTGGGCGGCACTGTGTCACAAAACATTGATGTACGCATTTTAGCGGCTACCAATGTTGAATTGGAAAGGGCAGTAGAGGAAGGGCAATTCCGCGAAGACCTGTATTACAGATTAAATGTGATTCGTTTACATATTCCCCCTTTGGATGACAGACCTGGAGATGTGGTTTTACTAGCCAACTATTTCCTGGAGAAAAATACCCAGGGCGGCAAACGATTCGGTGGAGAGGCACTGAAACAGATTCAAAACTTTTCTTGGCCGGGCAACGTGCGACAATTGGAAAATGCTGTTGAGCGGGCAATTGCCTTTTCAAAGGGTGATCTCATTGAGCAACTGGAGTTGGAGGCTTTGGGCGCCTCAAGCTCTTTTGATAGGAGCGATGAAGCTGCTGACGGGCCTGTGCTCTTAACGGGAAACAGTCCTACCATGATTGAAATAGAAAAAGCGTATATTCACTGGATTCTGACACAAAGTCGTTGGCATAAACCGAGTGCCGCCAAAATTTTGGGCCTGGATATTTCAACTCTGTATCGAAAAATTGAAAAATACGGATTTAAAAACAATTAAAAGCTTGAACCGATTCGATAGCGCCTATTTTGATGGTATAATGAAGCCCACTCATAGAGGCATATACAATTAAGGCACCTAAAGCTCCCTTAGAAAACGAATCAGCATGATCAGCTTCTTAAAAAAAACTGTTTTCTCCATCGTCTATTTACCTGTTTTTCTGCTAATACTGTTCCACAGCTCCCAACTCTGTTTCTCAGCAACTCAGAGCGAAGTACTGCAAGAGTTGCTGGAAGAAACAGGGGGAAGGCTTGAGTTTATCGCCAAACACCCTGACCTGAAGGCGGTGTTTGAGCCCAGCGCGAAAACGCTGGGTGCCCTTAAGAAAGGGCCTGAGGCGCATACTCTATTAGAAACAGGGCTTCCCGGGGCCGATTCGAATGATAACCCATGGGCGCTCTTTTATTCTGTGATTAAAAAGGAAAGTGAAGGCCTTGGCAAAGGCCGGGAAGACTGGCAGGCCTTAAGCAGTGCCAGCCAAGGAAAGCTGGGACTGAATTGGATTTTGGCTTTGGAATTTGCGAAGCAAGGCTACTTCGATTATCAACAGGCACATATCTTGGCTGCCCACCGTGCCATGCTGGAAAAAGGATATGTGCGCATTCCCGAATTAGCCAAAATGTTACTCTATGAATCCAAGCGCAACCTAAGAGCAGGAGCAAAAGAGCTCGCTATGATGCAGACCTTTTTGGCCCAGCGTTTTGATCCGCTATGCCCCTGGATTTTTGTACAGCGAATTGAAATTCAAAGCCAAGGAAAAATGCCATGGTCTTGGGAATGGGCGTATATAGGCCAACAGCTGGGAGAACTGTTTGATACAGTGGTCTTTTTCGATAATCAGGTTTTATTGTGGATTAACTTGTTGGTTTTCTTAAGAATTACATTCGGCGTTTTCTTTTTTGCCGCCTTCACGGTTTTGTTGATTCGTTATTTTCCCAGACTTTTTCATCGCCTAGCCGAAGCGCTGCCACGCCGAACAGATATAAACATACGCTATATCGCATTAGGGATTATTACACTGACTTTATTCATTTTGGGCTTGGGCTGGATCAGTTTTGGGCTGGTCTTTACTTATTTCATTTGGAAACATGTCGATAAAAGAGAACGGCGCATTTTGCGCTTGTTCTTGTTTTCTGTGATTCTTCTACCTGCATTATTAGCCCTGGAAATTTCACTTTATCAATTTTTGGATAGACAATCGGGTGTATCACTGTATTACAATGCCTATAATCGGGGCTGGGAAGCCAATCTGGCTAGTCAGTTGAGCAGCTATGAGCCTAAAACTTCAGAAGACCAGTTGTATGCACTCATGGCCAAATCTCTTTTTGAAAAGAAGCAAGGCAATTACAGCAAAGCAGAAGTATC
>JBBQAD010000483.1:0-2635 GCA_038315885.1 Fibrobacteria bacterium
ATAACCCCACACACCCAAAGCCAATATTAAAAGAGTAAAAAATAAGCGTTGCATTACAATTCCGGCATATAAAGACTGAGTTGTAGTTTGACACGGATGTCTGCTCGGTGAATTTTAAAAGACTCCACCTGTAATTGACGAATTCGTACGATTAATGTTCCACTCTCCAAATGATTACAAAACTGATATACTTGTGAAAATGACCCATTCAAATCGATTTCAAAGGGAAATTCAATATTGCTGTTCCAACGAACTGGTTCTAGGGAATGTAAAGTGACCACTGTAAGCGAACAGGCTTGCGCCTCAGCACTGATTAGACCTAAGGCGGCAGAGGCAGGGCTTTCTTTGGGAAGAGCCCTTTCAAGATCAGATAGACTGGCATGCAGGGACACTTGTAGTTTTTCAAGACTATCCAAGCGAGGGAAAATATTTTGTAAGGATCGATATTGGCTATACTGACTAGCTCCCTCGCTAAACCAGTTAAATGTCCAGCGACCCAAGGGGATGATACCAAAGAGGAGTATAACAAGCGAAACCAGCAATATTACAGCAAATAAGAAGGGTGCTCGGTTCAGCACTCTGAATTCCCAGAAGTATTTGAATATCGACTTCTGATTTATAGGTTCAGAAGTCATGGATTAACCACGATTTGAAAATGAATCAAGTCTTTTCGGTTAGCAGCCAACCCAGTTTTCTCTTGTACCCAAGGCCCCGCTACTGTTTCGGTACTTTTGAGAATAACTTGCGAATAATTTCCCTCCGTTTCGAGGCTTTTTAAGAAATTCTGAATTTGTTGGGTTTCAAAGGCATAGCCCTGCATCACTTGTTCAGCTCCTTTTTCGGAGCTTTCTAAAGACCATTTTTCTAACCATAAGCCTTCTGGTGCTGATTCTGAACCATTCTGTAATTCTTTCGCGATTGTACTTCTCTTTTCAACAATGGGCCGAAATCGTTCCAAATCGTTTTGCAAAGAACCCATGGTCTGGCGAACCTTAAGCGCTCTTTGCAACTGTTCAGCACTGCGATTCTGAGAATATTTGAGCAGCAACTGCATTCCAAGACCAGAAATCACAAGCAGACAAAGCAATAGTGTTACTGAAAGACAGGCAATGCTAAGCGTTTGTGTCAATCGGGCGCAGCGCTGTCTCCATAGCAAATTGCGTTGCAAAGTGCCCAAACCTGGATTGCTCAGAGAGCAATCTAGAGTCTCATCGGGGCCAATATCGAGCGCCGCAATAGTGCCTAGTAGCGGGCGGGGAACCATGGAAAACTTGGCTTTCGCTGGCATGGTTACAATTGAAATGTCGATACCGCTATGCTGGATTGCTTGTTTTATTCTTTCATCCGGTTCAAGAAGATAAATTGATTTCATTTTTTCCTGGGATAGATGAGCCTCCCAGAAATAGAGCAGGGCTTTAGATAATTCAGCTCCCAGAGACAAAATATGAGACATTTCATCGGAATCTTGAGAAAGATTAGTGGAGATTCGCGAATAGGCCAGCAAACCATTCAAATCGAAAAACAATAAATGGTACTGTTTTTCTTCCAAGTGGATGTATACCCCTGGTTCTTTAATGCCCGTCCAAGCAGCCCAATGTAAAACCATCAAGGGTGCCCATTGTAACTTCCAGAAGCTACCAAAGGAAACAAGTTGTTCGACCCAGTGTTCCATCAGGTCTTTTCGGTATTGTACCGATAAAGATTGATGTCTCCACTGGATCAAAAGGTGTTCAAAATCTTCAGCCTTGGTGCCGGGAATCGTTGTTTCATTCTCAAGGGCTTCTGGGGACAACTCTTCTTCTGAATTGACTCCCTCTATTACATCGATTCGAAAGGGAATTTGGCTTATGATTCCATGCAAGCCGGAATCTGAGACTCCATTTTTTTTTGCCCAGGCTTGTGCGCTTCCATGATCGCCCGTGAACTGTTTCACAACAGTCCATTGACCCGAAACACATTTCGCCAGACAAAGAGTCGCTTTTGATTCATTTATATCAATGCCGCAGCGGATCTGAGGTTCAAATAATTCAGGCAGACGACGGAGCCAGCGCAATTTGCTACTCCTTCAATTTGCTGTTGGATTTCAAATAATCTTCCACATCGACATGGCCATCATGGCCATAATAAATGTGTGGTGTTACAAAGATAATCAGCTGACTGCGAGAAAGTGTTGAGTTGGTATTCTTAAATAACCATCCCAAAATAGGAATGGAACCGAGAAAGGGAAACTGCGCATGAGTTCGATTTACGCTTTCTTTAATTAAACCGCCCAAAACAATAGTTTCACCATCCCGTAGTCGAACTTTGGAGTGAAGCGTTCGATGATTTAAAGTAGGAGGAACATTAGAGTTAAAGGAACCTTCTGGCTCAGAAAAATCAGGGATTATTTCACAGGTGATTTCACCTTCACCTGTTACAAAAGGTGTTACCTTAAGCGTTACATTCGCTTCAATTTTTTCAAAGCGTTCGGTAATTCGAGTCGTCGATGATTCTATACCAGCGTAATCAGTCTCTTGTTTCAGCAAAAAATACTGGGTCTGGCCTACGCTTAAAGTGGCTTCACTACCATTTAATGTGGCAATCTGGGGCCGGGATCGAATACGCAACAGTTTTTCTTGTTCCAAGGCCGATAGGG
>JBBQAD010000191.1:0-6985 GCA_038315885.1 Fibrobacteria bacterium
CAAACTAACAAATAAGCACAGGAGGGGCAAAAAAATAGCAGTCTAGAATGACCTGAATTCACTGAAGAATTCAAAAGTGAATCAAAAATGAAAGTAATTGGAAATATGCATTGGTCGGGGCAGCGGGGTTTTCTCCATCCCTGAAGCTTTCTCCATCCTTGGAACCCTGCTCTCATTCACTATATCGGGTGTCTCAGAGAAAACCTTTAGCCTTACTTGACTAAGAGGAAGGCGCCAGGCGCTTCGCCAAAATTGCCAAAATTTCACGTAGTTCATGAGGGTCAGCCTGAGCTTTGCACAATTCAGCTGCTTTTCCTCCAAAGTTCAGCAGGGCTTTAATAGCGTTTTGTCGAACCAGGAGGTGTTTATCCTGAAGTTTTTCACAAAGCCATTTTGGAAAGGGATCTAAGTTATGCTTACCGACCTGCCCGATTACCCAACAAGCAGTGGCTCGAAAGAGATGATCGGCATTCCCGAGCATGCTTTCCAGGTCTGGATAAATATTTGTATCACCTAGATTCCAGAGTGCCTTCAGTACATTGCCACGCACCCGATTACTAGGATGGCTTTTCAGGCGCGACAATAGTTCCACCATTTTCGGGTTACCCACCGACTCCAGGGTTTCTACACAATTGGCAACAACCCGAGTATCGGGATCTTTTAACAATTTTCCAATCGCACTTAAGTCTACCCCATGAATCATCTGACCCAATAGTGATACAGAGGTTGCTCTAACACGTTCACTTTTGTCCGTTAAGAGCTTTTGTAATATCTCCCGGATACGGGGGTTATCTCCCATGCATCCCAAAACTTGAACGGCCCTCAAGCGAACGGCTCCATTTTCCGATTCCAAGTCAATGGCAATATGATCCACTACATTCGGGTCAAGACTTCCCAAGATTTTGGCAATTCCCTCGCGAATGGTTGGAGTCAGTTGACTAAAATTCTGGGTGAGGTTTCTCTTTAATAATATGGATGTCGCCGTTACTGCGGCTATCCGAACGGGACCATCCCTATGCTTCAGCATTGCCAGAAGATCGTTTAAAAACTCGAGATCATCGCCCTCTTGGAGCATCTCGCACGCTTTGACCATGTTAGCCGTGCTGCCGGTTCTAAGCAGAGTCCGGACGACTTGTTTATTCATACGAACAGTTTTTCGAGCTCCAAAACGGTTTCTGCATTTGAGTATACCATGACTCGATCATTTTCAGACAGCATCATTTTTGAAACCGGAACGGCCACTTCTCCCTTGGCAGTGCTGACCCCGCCTATAATCGCATTGGAGGGAAATACCTGGCGGAAAGCCTCCGAACCAATTTCCATTCCATCGAGTACTGAGTTTTTGGTCACACGAAATTCAATGGCCTCTATTTTTCCTTCCCGCAATTCGGCTACCGAGATAACTTCACCTCTTCTCACAAAGTGCATGATGCGGTTAATGGTCGTCATGCGTTGAGAGACAATTCCATCGATGCCCAGTTCTGAAACCAATGATACATAGTCGGGTTTGGTGACGGCAGCGATACACTTTTTCGCTCCCAGGCGTTTGGCCAACATACAGGAGGTCATATTGACTTCTTCGTTATCGGTTACTGCAATGAATACATCGCATTCGCTGATACCTTCGCCTTCGAGCAATGCCGTGTCAGTTGCATCTCCGTGAAGAATCATGGCATGTTTCAAGTCATAAGCCATTTCTTTCGAGCGCTCACGGTTGGGTTCTAGCACCCTGACTTCCAAATGTGAGCCTTCTAATTGACGAGCCACTGTAAACCCGATAATGCTTCCACCGAACAAAAAGATTTTCCGGGGGAGATTTTCTTTGTATCCGAAATCGCGGATCAGACGATTCATGTCCTCTGATTTGGCGGTAATAAAAATCCGATCCTTGACACGAAGTCTATCCTTCCAATTAACCGGGACGATTGTTTCACTTCCCCTAGCAATTCCGACCAGTCGAAATGGGCGTTTGCTTAAGGTTTCCAGACCTTCTAAATCAAGTCCGGAAAGAATCGTGCCCTGGGGCAGATCAAGGCCGACCATTTCCATTTTGTCCGCAAAAAAACTGCTTATATCGGAGGCATAGGGATGGGATAAAAGATTGAGTATCTCCCTGGCCGCTTCTTGTTCAGGAAAGATGACCATATCGATTCCCACATCGCCTGGAATGAGTACCGTTGGGTCTTGAAAACATTCGGATTCGCGCAAGCGGGCTATACGTTTTCTGGCACCCATGCGCGAAGCAATCTGGCAAATCAACACATTGGTTGTATCACTGTCGGTAACGGCAATCAAAAGATCGCATTCATCAGCCGATGCGTTACGAAGCACCGAGATACTGGTCGCATCTCCTACGATGGTTTTGACATCCATTTGCTCCTCTGCTGAGCGCAAACGGTTATGCCGCTTATCCACCAGAAAAAGATCATGCCCTTCACCCGAAAGCCGGGAGGCTAAATGCAAGCCCACAACACCTGCACCAATAATTACGATGCGCATGTTCTAGACTCCACCGGAAAGGATTTGTTGGATTCTATCTCTCAGAACGGCTGCCTTTTCAAATTCCAGATTTTTTGCTGCTGCTTCCATCGCTGCTTGCAGCGTTTCCACTGAGTCAGTTTCATAAGCTATAGATGCCTCTGCAACCATCGAATAAGAAGATTCTAATTCAGGAAGGATTTGCAGTTGGGTGTGTATCATTCGCTGCACACTTCTAGGTACTTGGTTGTTTTCAAGATTGTAGGTCTCCTGTTTGCGTCTTCGGTCGCTGGTTTCTTCCATTGCCGCCCTCATACTGTCGGTGATTACATCTGCATAAAGAATGACCCGTCCATTTACATTTCTTGCCGCTCTTCCGATTGTCTGAATCAAGGAACGTCGGCTGCGCAAAAAGCCTTCCTTATCGGCATCCAAAATGGTGACTAGACTAACCTCCGGCAGATCTAAGCCTTCTCTCAATAGATTGATGCCCACTAAAATGTCAATTTCACCCGCTCTTAATTGCCGCACGATTTCCGAACGCTTCAGTGTATCAGTATCCGAATGCATGTACTGCACTTTTTGCCCGTTGGTCTGCAGATACTCGGTTAAGTCTTCTGCCATCCTTTTAGTTAAGGTCGTAATCAAGACCCTGTCCCCTCTTTCAATACAGAGCCGGGCTTCATTCAAAAGGTCATCAATTTGTCCCTTGGTCGGTTTCACCACCACCTCTGGGTCAAGCAAACCTGTAGGACGTATCACTTGTTCAACGATTACTCCATTGCATTTTGCCAATTCATATTGGGCCGGAGTGGCCGATACAAACAGGGTTTGAGGCGCTACTAATTGCTCAAACTCATTAAAAGTTAAAGGTCGATTATCCAAGGCACAGGGCAAGCGAAAGCCGTGTTCGACCAGACTCGTCTTTCGAGAACGATCCCCTGCATGCATCGCACCAATTTGAGGAATGGATACATGGCTTTCATCAACAATCAAGAGGTAATCTTTACCAAAGAAGTCCATCAAGGTGCTGGGCCGAGTACCGGGAGCGCGATTTTCAATGATACGCGAGTAGTTTTCGATTCCCGGACAATACCCAACCTCCTGAATCATTTCCATATCATACTGCGTGCGCGAATTGAGCCGTTGGGCTTCTAGGAGTTTTCCTTGGCTGGTAAACAGTTTCAGTTGCTCATTCAATTCTTCTTTAATACTACGGATGACACGTTCGGTATCCGACTCTTCGCTGACAAAATGCCGGGCGGGATAGAGAATGGCCTTGTCTGTTTCACCTTGATCCTCACCGGTTAACAAATGAATTCGTGAGATACGCTCCACTTCATCGCCAAAGAGTTCAAAACGATAGGCGAAATCATCATAGGCAGGTCGAATTTCAATCACATCACCGCGAACGCGGAAACTTCCTCTCTTTAACTCCATGTCATTGCGGGAATAGTGAATGTTGACTAGAGAGCGTAAAAAATCGCTGCGATTTAAATTCGCACCGACCTGCACTTCAACCATCATTGCCCGCCAACTATCGGGTCTGCCTAAACCATAGATACAGGACACCGATGCCACCACGATTGTATCCTCGCGGGAAAGCAGTGAGGCAGTGGTACGCAAACGGAGCTTTTCAATTTCATCATTAATGGAAGAGTCTTTTTCGATGTAGGTGTCGGAGCTTGCGATATAGGCTTCTGGCTGATAGTAGTCGTAGTATGAAACAAAATATTCCACCGCATTATGGGGAAAAAAAGCCTTAAACTCCTGATAGAGCTGAGCTGCTAAAGTTTTATTATGCGAGATAACCAGGGTTGGTTTACCGAGGCGGAGGATGGTATTGGCCATGGTAAAGGTTTTACCCGAGCCGGTCACCCCTAACAATGTTTGGTATTGTTCACCGTCGGCAAAAGCCGAACTGATCTGCTCAATTGCCTCTGGTTGATCGCCGGCGGCCTGGTAAGGAGCCTCCAGTTGGAATTGAGCCATGGAGGAAGGCTTTCTTCCCGAACTGTATCGGGTCTTGTTTAACCTTTATTGAGACCGGCCAAAAGCCGCAATGCATCCCGCGATTCTGGAGCTTCAGGATAAACGTTGCTCAGTTTTTCAAGGGTTGCTTTAGCTTGATCGTTTTGTTTCAGTTCACGATGGCAGAGGGCTAATTTCCAAAGGACATTGGGAACTGCGGGACTGAGATCCTGCTCATCGCCATCACCGCTGCGTTTTTCTGGAGGAGGCCTTCGCATAAAGCGGGATAAAAAGGATTCCAATTTAGAGACGGCTTGCTTATAGTCCTGCTTATCAATTAAGACGGAAGCTACCCCATAGAGCGCACCCGCACTGATTATTGGATATTTGTCTCCCACTTGGATACTTTGATAGCGCGACAGGGCATCATCAAAACGCTCTTTGGAATACAAGATATTCCCCAGCATCAGATTTGCCTTGGCTTCGGCAATCTTTTCCCTCTTCTGACTTAGGAAAGCACTTAGAGCGCTTTCAGCCGAATCGAGTTTTTTCTCTTGAATAAAGATGTAGGCATGAGCAAGGGCGCTGTTATCCCGTGCTGCCACAGTTTCGCGATTGTTTTTATAAAAACTGTAACCCAAAAATAGAGCGACAATCACGGCGAGTGTATAGAGCGCAGGGCGAATCCACACCTCCATAGTTCCCATGTCCAACAATTTGGCAATGCGTTCTTCGGGTGCCTGAGAGGGTGTTTCTGTGCTGTTTTCTGCCATGAAAAATCGGCGCTCCTACAGTTTTGGCAGAGGCCACTACTGCTTAAAGGGGCCTAAATCTACATATGCCAGAAAAGTGAGTCAAACAGGTCCATTCCAGCGCTTCCCCGCCCTGCCCTATACGATTTCCCCATGCTATAATAAAACTGATCCTTTCCAGGGCTTATTCCTTGTTCCTGGGCGAGCTTAGGAATTCCATGCAAGCGCAACAATACCCTGAAGAAAATTTCGATCTCCTCAGCCGGGAGCTCATGTCCAGTTCGCTGGTGAGCGAAGTGACCCGCGTCATGCTTTCGGCTCCGACTCTGGAAAGAGTGTTACAGGGATTTTTTCTGGGCTTGAACGAAATTGCTGGGATTCAACGGGCTTGTATCTATACTGTCAAATCCAGAAGTTTTGAACTAGAACTGTTACACTCTTATGGAAGCGATCTTTCTCGATTAAGCAAGCAACGCCTATCACTTGAAGAAGAAAATGCCCCCTATACAACTGCGATTTTTCGCAATCGTCATGTGATAGTTGAATCAGTCAGTGATAACGACCCCTTCTTTAGCTTTGGGGTCAAGAGTTACATCTGTATGCCATTAGTTACCCGCATTACCCAAAAATGTTGGGAAATTCGCAAGTGTGGAAAAACCCAATGCCCTTGTTATGAAGGCACTAACCCTTATTGCTGGAGTGTTTCAGGGGCGGGTTTGGATACTGGCGCCAACTCTGAGGCTGAAAAAAGGCGAATCTGTGCAGCATGTTCACAGTTTAAATGTGAGGGACTGCTCTGGCTGGATACCACTGATCTGGAAAATGCCATCACTGGATCCGAAATCGCCCACCTGACAAATCTTTCTTTTCAGGCGGGAATGGTGATGGAAAGTTTCACTATGTACCAAAAGGTAGAGAATGCCAATCTCGATCTAGAAGACAGTAACAAACAGCTCGCCAGCTTGAATTGTGCTCTAAATGTGGCGCATCGCAAAATTCAGACTGAACTCGACCATGCCAGAACCATTCAGGAAAATCTTCTTCCGGAAAATTTGCCTACTCATCTCTTTAGCGATATTGCCACAACTTATGTCCCTGCTGGCAAAGTGGGCGGAGACTATTACGATTGCTTCGAACTGAAGGACAATCGCCTGGCAATTATAGTAGCCGATGTTGCAGGACATGGCATTGGGGCTGCCTTGGTCATGTCGATGTTCAAAGTGTTACTCAAAAGCCTCACACAAAGCTTATCTAAACCATCAGAAATTCTCAAACAAATCAATCAAACCTTTATCGATGAAGTGAAGGGCAGCAATTTTGTAACAGCCTTTTTGGGACTGTTTGATCCCAAGACCCGCAAATTTGTGTTCTGCAGTGCCGGACATAATCCCCAATTGTTACTCTGCCCCGACTCACCTCTCGAAGAATTGCGTAGTGATGGATTATTTGTCGGCGTTTTTGAGGATGCAATTTTAAAGGATCAGAATATCATCCTGCCTTCGAGTTCTCGATTGATTTTATATACCGATGGTATCACTGAAGCTCAGAATGAGAATGATGAATTTTTCGGACTCGAAAACTTGAAGCAACTTTCCATGGGAACTCGACGATTGAAGGCCAAAGAATCCCTTGAATCGACCGTTAACGCTCTCACGCTATTTCGAAATCGGCGGGAGTTGGCGGATGATTTCACCTTGGTTATTCTTGATCTGTGAAACCCAAGCATGGTTACATTAATGCTTTTGATTCCCTTCCCGGTGTTATCGCAATATTTACCATGCTTG
>JBBQAD010000049.1:0-11746 GCA_038315885.1 Fibrobacteria bacterium
CGGATGATAGATGTCTAGAAAGCAAAAGCGCGATTGAAAGAGCAAAGCAAATTGTAACAACGATCACAAAAAGAAGCAGGGTGGAAAAGACTTGCCCATGAAGCTTCCCCGACCAAAACAAATACAAGACCGCCAGAAGTGAAAACCCCGAAAGAGCAAAGAATCCAAAGAGCCGATCGAAAAATGTGGCGGCAAAGGCCTTGCCCCAGAAATCCGCATTTTTCTGAACTTCATAAATTCTCAGGGCGTCGCCTCCCACCGTGGTAGGCAAAAAATTATTGAGAAAAAGTCCAGCGTAATAGGTGCTAAAGCTTCGCATATATGAAAACTCTATACCCTGGTATCGAATCAAGAGATACCATTGATAGGCTCCCAATGCAATAGAGATAAAAAAAGAAAGACCGGCCAAAATTACCCAAAGGGGGGAGGCCGAAATTAGCGTATGCAGAATTGTCATTCCCCCATAGCGTTGAATCACAAAGCCCAGAATAAAAATCACCAATAGGGCTCTGAGTAACAAAAATAGATAGGCTCGCGATCTCTTATTCATTAAATTCTAGTAACCTGTTTCTGTTGCTCTACTGCAGTCCCATTCATTCTGTACACATCCAAGATTTTCTGCCGTGTAACGGCATAGGCTCCCTCCCAAGAGTGTTGTGCTGCCCAGGCTAAACAATTTTGGCACATTTTGGTATGTAACTCTCTATCCTTGAGCAGTCTGTCCATGGCAGAAATGAAAGCCTTGGAATCTCCGAAGGGGACTAAAAATCCGGTCTCCCCATCTTTGACACTGTCACACAGACCTGGCACTTGGGTGGCCAGCATAGGAGTACCGCAGGCATTGGCTTCAATTGAGGTCAAACCCCAGCCTTCTTTCAAACTTGAATTCACCGCGAACCAAGCCTTGGTATAAAGTTCCACTTTTTTTTCTTCACTTACAAAGCCCAGAAAAGTGACCTTTTCACTGATTTGAAGACGGGAGGCTATTTCACTTAATCTCACTTGATCATCTCCTGAGCCGGCGATAATAAAATGAGCATGCGGATAGTTTTTTAGTAATTGGGAGAAGGCCTTTAGAAGCGTATCCAATCCCTTGTAACGCTTGATTCGACCGATATAGACAATCAGTCCATGTTGTTTTTCAATTCCTGGCTGAATATGGTAGTGTTTAGCGACTCCCTCAGGGGCGATAGATACATTTTGCATGCCCAGCCTCAAGAATTCTTGCTGCGTGCTCTTTGAACCCGTTAACACAGGAACCTTTTTGTACACATAGGGAACAAATTGTTCAAAGAAATAGACATAGAGGGCCATGGGAAAGGCCGCTTCTTTGAAGATAACTGTACCGAAAAGGTGATGGATTTGGGCAATAACTGGAACAGGGCTGAAAAGCGGAATAAAAAAAGGAATCTTATTTGAGTCGTCGATGACAACATCAATTTGATGTTTACGAATCCAACTCCGCAGACAAAACCAAACTGTAAAATTAAAGAACAAGCGGTGACCCACGCGATTGAGCTGTACGCCATCAATTTGTTCAAAAGCTGGGGCCTTGGCATAACGATGGGAATACTGAATACAGGTGAAGCCATCGTTACACAGGCGTGTGGCTACTTCATGAAGATGAACCTCTGCCCCACCCGCTTCGGGATGTTTGGGGTCTCGCCAGTTTACCAGTAAGACCCTAGGTTTGGCTGATTGATTCATACCACCGGGCTTTCAACAAACCCGGTTTGAGTTTGGGACCGCATTGTTACAGTGCGCTATCCTTTACCAAACTATCTATTTCCTGGCTATTCTTTCTATCGGTGGCATCTGGTACGGCCTGCTCAATGGGAACCTTGGGCACCTCCATCATTTCCATTTGAGCCCGAACCATAGGGGCATATTGATGACTAGGATTCATTTTTAACCAGTCACCGAGCAGCTGTTTGGCCTCTGGTTTTTTGTTCTGGGCTTGATAGGCTTCAGAAAGACCATAGACAAATTCAAAGTCTTGAGGAAAGCGTGTTTTCAGATCCAGAAAAACACTTTCAGCTGCAGCATATTTTTTCTCACCCACCAGAAATTGCCCCAATTGAGAACCAAAAATTCTGGGGTTGGGGGCATTTTTGAATCCACCTCTAAATGCCGCTTCAGCCTTATCATTTTCTTTCAAGAAACTGTAATACTGACCCGCGTAGTAATAATTACGCCAGTCATCGGGTAAAAGCTTTTCGTTCAAGGCAATGTACTTATTACCCAGTGTTACAGCATTCAGGCGCTCTGATTTTTTCGTTTCAATTAAAGCAGAAACGGAATCTTTAGACCCTTGAGATGACTCCCCTTGCAAAGTGCCTTGCAATTGATTGATTTCCTTATCCAAATTGGAAATTCGACCCTGGGCCCATAGGACCAAGCGAAAATTAGTTGCTGAATAATTGGTCAATAAACCCTTGGTGTTACCATCCAAATAGGTCGTATTATCACCTAGCCCTCTGTATTTGTAAACAGAGTCGACCAAATAAGTTGTCCGTTCGACATCGACCTCTTTGTTATGCTCCTTATTGGTGAGGGTATACACCATTCCATCCATTTTGACATACTTCGCCAGTCCCATCATGTTATCATCACCCACAGTCACTGCGAAATGGATGGGCCGTTCGGGATAATTGTTTTGCACAATGTTGATGACCATGATGTCTTGCACTTTGAAGTAGGGCAGCTTGTCTTGCCCTTCCATCTGAATCGAGAGACCAGTCTTGCCCAGACTAATTCCTACCGGCTTTTTAAAGCGATTCATGGTGGGACCAAGCTGGTCGATCTCTTCTCGGGAGAATCCCAACTTGAGTACGGGATCAAATTCCGTAAGCTGGCGAATGTACCAGTTGGTATTGACCAGGGATAGATTTACAACCCGCACATCCATGCGAATATTCTCTACCTCCTGCATAAACCAGAGGGGAAATGTGTCATTGTCACCATTGGTGAAAAGCACCGAGTTTGGTTTACACGACATCAATAAGTTATAGGCGTAATCCCAAGGGACCCACATACCCGATCGATTGTGCTCCTTGAAATTTGACCAGCAAGGGATAACTGAACTCGCTACGACTAAACCTACCGCTGCAAAGCGGGTCAGCCCCTGTCCGGGTCCTCCCGGTTGCTGCATGCGCCGCAGTAACATTCCGGCTGCCAATCCAAACATGACCCCCATAAAAATAAAGCCGGGAGTAAAGAAATAATCTCGGTCGCGAACCTCTAAATGAACCGGTGGGGGCTTCTGCTCGGGGCTTTTTCCGGACTTTGCCCACTCGATTTGATCACGCACCTCGGGCATGGTTCCATCGGCAAAATTCATATAGAATACCAAGCCATAACTCCCCATCACGTAGAGAAGAAATGCATAGAGTCCAATCGCCGGATTTCGTTTGTAAGCATACCAAGCTGCGGCAAAAATAGGGGCTTGAAAAAGAAGGAAGAGAAACATCTGCATGCCCTTGTTCTCACCCAAGAGTTTCATTTGAGATTCAAACTTTAACTTACCACCCAAGCGCTCAACCACGTCGTTATCCTCTTCCCGGGTCTCTCCCACCTTCCAGGGAAAATATTGGGCAAGCATATAACCGCCATAGCCCATATGCGGATAGGTCAACAATTGGTTGAGCAATTGTCCGCGACGAGTAAAGGCACGGGTTAACATGTTTTCCGCACCATATTGTTTACGTTCGAGAAAATCTGAGTAGGCCTGCCAGGTTTCGGGGTCATTCTCATCAATGCGCGGATCGAGTGAAGAGCGGATAGGGATATACAAATGGCTGGAATAGCCAATAGCTGCCACAATTGTAAACAAAAGACAAAAACTCCAGCGGCGTTTATACAGCTCGGTTTTGCTCAAGGCCCATCCGCAGACTGAAGTCAGAAGTGTTCCAGCGGCAATAAAGGGAAAATCGGCAATCGAGAATATGATTGAGAGTAGAGCTCCACCGGTTAAAAGCAAAGGCCAATTGGTTCTCGACTCTTTATCTACCATCATCATCAGCAACAAGATGGCGGGAAGTGTCATCATGGTGTAGAGATGAAAACCCACTCCTAAAAAAGCGAGATAACAGATTAATAGCAAGTATCGGTAGGCTTTTGGTGCTTTGCGATTTTCTACCCAGAGCAGTGACAAGTAACTGATAATCATCAAGGTCAGCATGGCGACACCATAAACTTCGGCTTCAACAGCCGAGAACCAGATGGTATCTGAAAAGCACACCAATAATGCAGCAACCAGAGCACCGGTATTCTTCGCAAAATTGGAGATCTTGCCTGAAAAAACCAGGTTAATGATCTTCTCTGTAAACAGAAATACAAAGGCAACCATTAGGGCACTGCTGGTGACTGAGATATAATTGAGTCGTTCCGCTTCTTCTCCCAGAAAAGAAAAGAGCAGAATGATTGTTCTACCTAGAACCATAAAAAGCGGTGTCCCCGGAGGATGGGGAATGCCTAAAATGTGCGAGCAGGCGACAAATTCACCACAATCCCAGAATGAGACGGTAGGTGCCATCGTTAGCGCATAATTCACAAAAGCCACAAAAAAAGCTAGGACTGCAAGCCCAATTTTCCATTTTGTTTCTGAACTCATATTTTTTAAGAATTTATTGTTTACCATTTCTATTCTAGCTCCCTGATACTTTTGCTTTACTTTTACTTTTACTTTTATCAAAAATTTAATTGTTCAATTTGTTACTTATCTTCGGATTCTTCTTGATCTGTATCTTCCTCATATGATTCTTCCTGATCTAACTCTTCTTCCTCAAAATCAGCCTGATCAGAATCTTGTTCCACTGATTTTTTAGCTGCTAAATTTTTCAGTTCCGGATTTTTAAGCTGCTGGGCTACCGCATCCAATACGCCGTTAACAAAACCTGAGGCTTCTTTCGAAGAAAACTTTTTAACGAGATCGACGGCTTCATTAATGCACACATTGATGGGAACATCCGAGATAAACATCATCTCAGTAACCGCTAGTCGCATGGCCACGCGATCGATAACTGCAAGGCGCTCAATATCCCAATTTTGCAAGCAAGGGCGAATGGCGTCATCAATTGCTGTGCTATTGCCTAGACTTTTCTCCACCAAGCGTGTTCCATAGACGCGATCATCGGATTCAAATTTTCCGGCCTCATTAATGCTTTCGAGCGCATTGAGCAGTGATCCTTTTCCTACTTCGGTGGCGTATAACACTTGTAAAGCAAACTCGCGAGCTTTGCGGCGTGATCTCATGAAATTTGCTCAAGAACACTGATCATTTCCAATGCCGAGAGGGCTGCATCCCAACCTTTGTTCCCAGCCTTGGTACCAGCGCGCTCCAGCGCCTGTTCGATACTGTCGGTGGTTAAGACTCCGAAAATAACAGGAATGGAGGAATTCATGGATAAGTCTGCACTTCCCCGGGTTACCCCGGCGACTACCTGATCAAAGTGAGGAGTGGAACCTCGAATAACCGCTCCCAAGGCAATCACTGCATGATATTTTTTGGAATCGACTAAATGCTTGGCCACCTGCGAAATTTCAAAACTGCCCGGCACCCAAACTGCCGTAATATTCTCGGGCTTGGTCCCATGTCTCACTAGACAATCCTTGGCACCTTCTAACAATTGGGTAGTAATCAGAGCATTAAATCGCGCAATCACAATGGCCACTTTCTTAGCCTGTCCGCTTAACTGGCCTTCGATCACTTTCATTTTTTGCCTTTCTGTACCTTTTTAGAACTGACCCGAGTGTTTTGAACTCGAGGCTCTCGATCCCGAGTCTTGCGAGCCTGAGATTTTGAACTCTTTATAGCGGCACCAACCGAAGCACTTCCATGCTGTGAATCAACAGGGATAGGCGTATGTCGGTCAATGCTCAGTCCATAACCCTCCAAGCCTAAGATGCGCTTGGGGTGATTGGTCAGTAAATTTAATTTCCGTGCTCCAATGTCATAGATTATCTGAGCACCAATTCCGTAACTGCGCTCCTCGGTCCTAAAAACCCTGGAACTTTTTGCCTCCGCACCAGAATCTTCCAGGGCAAAGCGTTTCATGGATTCGAAGAGATGGTCTTCGGTAGAAGGCTGGCGCAGATAAAGAAAGATTCCACCCTTGGACGCTATAAAATTTAAGCCTCCTAGAAAATAATCTCCGCAGTCGCAGCGGGAAGAATGAAAAACATCACCCAAAATACACTCGACATGGACGCGACAATTCACGGGCTTTCGGGCAGAAACCTCTCCGGAGACTAAAGCTAGGTGATGCCGTCCATGGATTAAATCAGCGTAGACATAGGCTTTAAAATTCCCAAATTGAGTGGGCATCATCGCGTCGGAAACACGCTTGACCAAACGTTCGCGTTTTCGACGATAGACAATTAAATCTTCGACGGAAATAATTTTTAAGCCATGCTTTTTACTGAACGAGATACAATCCTTTAAACGGGCCATCGAGCCGTTTTCATTCATGATTTCACAAATGACGCCGGCTTCACCCAGACCCGCCATTGAGACAAGATCAACAGCGGCTTCGGTGTGACCGGCGCGTACCAAAACTCCGCCGCGTTTGGCCTTGAGTGGAAAGATATGCCCAGGGCGAACAAAGTCGGCCATGGTAAACTTTTTATCGGCTAAAGCTCTGGCTGTAATACTGCGATCGCGCGCTGATATACCTGTTGTAGTTCCCTGCTTAGCCTCCACTGATACAGTAAATGCAGTCCCGTGTTTATCGGAATTCTCTTGCACCATGAGAGGTAATTCAAGCGACTCCACCCGCTCAGAGGTGAGGGCCACACAGATCAATCCACGGGCATATTTGGCCAAAAAATTGATTTTCTCGGGAGTCGATTTTGAGGCAGCAAAGATGATATCGCCTTCGTTTTCACGGCTTTTATCATCGACCACCACGATCATTTTGCCTTTGCGTACTTCGGCAATAGCCGCTTCAACACTGTCAAACATGATAACCCCAGGACTGTAACTGCTTCGAGAGATCAGGATCTCCAGTATTTAAAAAAGCCGCCACACTTTTCTCGACATACTTGGCCAAAATATCAACTTCAATGTTTACATCCGAATTCAGGGTTAGTGCATTCAAATTGGTATGCTTAAGCGTATGGGGAATTAAGGCAATTTTGATGTTACACTCCTTAATATTACACTCCTCAATTGCGGCTACAGTCAGGCTTACTCCATTGATGGCAATCGACCCTTTAGATACACAGTAGCGCGCCAAGTCTTTAGGAATCCGAATGCTAATCTCGCGAGATTGATCACCAAGTGTTTCAATTCCCTTGACCTGGCCGATTCCGTCAACATGTCCTTGAACGTAATGCCCTCCCATGGGAGCACCCACACTCAAGGCTGCTTCTAAATTGATTGCATCTCCTTGGTGCAATTTGCCCAGACCGGTTTTTTGCAGAGTCTCGGAAACGGCATGAACTTGAAATCCTTCTGGCTGAGAGCCCTGGCTTTGCGATCCCTTGTGCAAAATTTTTGTAACAGTTAAACAAACGCCATTGCAACTAACACTGTCTCCTAAGCTGAGTTTTCGACTGATGGCAGGTGCAGCTATTTCCAAGGAAAGCCCATCTTGAATGGCTTGGCTAGCGCGCAGAATGCCGACTTCTTCTACCAGTCCTGTAAACATCGTCGCTAACCTCGTTTATCCCCGTCTGGTAAATTCAGCCATGTAATCATCGCCAAGGGTGACAAACTTATGAAATTGGAGACTCTGCTCCCAGCCTTTCCTTAAAGGCTCGGTCCAAGCCTCTCCCTTTGATAAAATTGTCGGTGCGGTAAGAATAAATAGCCTATCCCAAAGCCCAGAATTAAGAAATATCGCCCAAAGCTGTCTTCCTCCCTCCACCATGACGGAGTGGTAATTCATTTCTGTAAAAATCCTTAGCAGATTTTGGGCAATCTGGACTTGTTGTTGGTCCATTTTGGACTGCGAGCTTAGTCCTGATTTTTTTGAAGTCACTTGGGTTTTGGATGCGGGGCGAACGCTCAATTGACGAGCTTCGACCCAGGGAGGCAAAGACGGCTGTAACTTTTTTGCATTCTGGGGGCTGAATACGATGGTTTTTCTGAACTCGGATGCTTGGAATAGTTTTGATTCGATACTCTTTAGATCATTCCAACCAGGTTTTCCTTTGCTTAATATCAAAGCATCGGGAGAAGGACCCTTAACTAGTCTAGATGTGAGAGAAGGGTTATCGATGCGAAAAGTAGCGCCGCCAACAAGAACGGCATCCAAGCGTGTACGAAACTGATGAAGCCACTTTTGACTTTCAATTCCTGTAATAGGTGTCTGTAACTCTGATCCTGCGTTTATTTTTCCGTCAAGACTTTGGGCAATTTTTAAGATGATTTCCGGTCGGCCATTTTGAATAAAGAAGCGAAATGATTGATAAAATTCTTCGCCCTGTTCAGCAAGCAATCCCCATTCGACTTGGATACCGGCCTTTTGTAACTCTTTGATACCTTTTCCGTTTACCCGAGGATTGGGGTCTGTAACACTGATCACTACCCTGCTGATGCCGGCCGAAATGATGGCTTGGGTACAGGGGCCGGTTTTTCCGAAATGGCAGCAGGGTTCAAGTGTAACATAGAGGGTGCAGTGTTCCAGAGGGCGTGAATTTAAAAGGTATGTTGCAGACTTTTCGGGTGATTTATTTTTTTTCGAATTAGATGGGGATGCTTTAAAAGTTTCTTTAGAGCGACCAATTTGAGGGCTTGAATTCTTCTTTCCCAGTTTGATTAAGGCCTGTTCTATGGCCACGACTTCTGCATGATCGGATCCGCTGGGCTGGGTCGCTCCTACTGACAGCTCTTTTCCGTTCTTAACTAAGACAGCTCCCACAGCTGGGTTGGATCGGGTTTTACCGCGCACGCTTGTGGCGAGTGTATACGCTTTCTCCATCCACTGGATATCGGAAGCATTCCAGGTCGATGGGCTGGCTTGGGAGGCTTTGCTGTTTGCATGGTGAGATGGCATGGTAGGCGACTTGATTCTGGAGTTCGATTTGGGCTTGAGCTTGATTGGTGGTGTTTTTTAGATTTTTTTTAAAGGAATTAAAAGTAAATGAAAAGGTACAAGTTCTAAGCGGAGAGGGAAATAGATTAATTCAGAGATATCGTGCCACTGAGGTTATTTCAGCAGTACTGAACCGCGCCAGTTCCAGTCCAGATTTTTGAAATTCATATTTAAGGAGTACTGAACAATATCGGGGGAATCTCCTTTTTTCCAGGCTTCCATTTTTTTGGAGGCTGTATCAGCCTGTAAACAATTGAATTTGATGCTCTTAAGTGTAGGATACTTTTTACTCGCCTCTTTGGATAACAGAAGCGAAGTGTGATTCTCTCTTATGGTGATTTGATCGGAGGAACAATTCTCAATCGGCAGTGTTAATGATTTCTGGATAAAATGATCAATGGCAAAGGCTTCTTGTAAGGCTTCGGCTTCGTGGGAGCGGATATGAAAATTTTTAAAATTGTACAGAAAAAGGTTACTGGCCATTACAATTACAAAGCCACTCATGGTCATCGCGACCATCAGTTCAAGCAAAGTCAAACCCTGCATTCGTTTACAGTCGATAGGAGTTTGATTCATTCTCATGGATGAAAAAAGACTCCTTCTAATGTGCAAAGCTCCCGCTTGGAATTGTCACTCACCCACCCATGTAAACGTATTTCGGAACCCGTTTTTTTTGCCTCTATTGTAAGGGTAGCAGGCAAGGGCCAATTTAATTTTCGGCTGCGCGATTTTTCATCCTGTAAAACTTGGGCTTCCTGCATTTCAAGTTCCAGTTCATGGCAAACAATGAATTTTCTAAAAGCAGCTTGATTGCTACGGGATTTTGAAAACCAGTAGGCGCTAGGAGCGATAAAAGCCATGGCCATCGCCATGGCTATCATTATTTCAAGAAGGGTAAAACCCTTAGAGTTACCGCGAGCTTTTTCTTTTGAATTCACCCGCTAGTCCTTAAGATAGAAGGAGGCACTAACTTGTAAATATAGGGAACAGATACATAATAACCTTTTTTTGCTTGTTCCAATTTGGCATTCAGTAAATGGCCATACCATAAAGTTCCCTGAGATTCAAAACGAAGATTTTCGCAAAGAACTGTTCCTCGAACCCGGCCCTCGAGTTGGGCAAAACCTCGAACATCCACAAATCCTTCAATATCACTTTGTGAACCGAGATAAAAATGAGTTTGTGCATCAGTCTCAGGTCTTTTATAGCCACCAAACACAAAAACGCCTTGGCCCTTCACTTTATCCAAACCCATGTATCCCAAATAAGTTGTGTCACTTTCACTTGCCCGAAGAATTCGTCCGTGTACATAAAAAAATGGAAATGATTGTAAGGAAGATTGCATATTTATGCGCATACTATCGCCGGCAATAAACTGGCCTCCTAGTTGAACATCATCTTTAATCAGCATATTGGCTTTAGCAAAGCAAATTGTATTCATTACTTTCGCTTTACCTTGGATAATTATTTTATTGGCAGTTAGAACACTTTTATTGATTTCAGAATTTCCCTGAATAAACAATCTTCCACTGCATTGAATATGCACATTCTCCATGACAGAATCCATCAAAACGCTAGAATCTCCCAATATGAGCTTGTTGCTTATTTTGAAACTTGTCTGATTCCAATCTCGATTGTCAGGATTTTTCAACCAAGCATCGACTCCCGCTAAATCCATTTCCAATTGTTGCCATATCCCATTGCTGCTATCCCATACTGCACCAATATGCTGCGCATTCGGCTCTGCCCGCATTTTTGAATGAGTAGAGCGACGTACGCTTCCCTTCCAAAGGAGAACGGGACCTTTAATTTGTGCAGAGCCGGCCAAAACCAGATTACCTTGGCGATTTAATAATCCCAAACTGGGAAACTGCCCCAAATCAAAACGTTGACCAATTTGAACATTTCGAACAGATACAACGTTGGATGTTAAGTTCTGTTGATTTTTCTGCTGATGAATAACACGACCTGTTACAATTCCATCCAGAAATAGGGCTGTACTCCAACCTTTAATCTGAAAATCTTTTCTATTTGGTATTACAGTATACTGTATATCACGGGACTGCCATTCAGCCAGGTGGGGCTCGGTTTCGCGTAGTCGAAAGACCCAATAATTGGCAGCTGCATGAGTGAGTAGCCCTGCCTGTGCTCTATCCTGATTAGAGAGAGCCAATTGATTGCTATTTAAAATAAGCTGAAAAAGTAAACCGATAAGAATTGCTAAAATAGCAATTATGGAAAGAACGAATGCCATGGCCGCACCATTTTGATTCGATCGCCCCTTCTCCCTTAAAAGGAGATGGATGCTACTAAGGAGCCAGAATAAAATCTCGACCTTCTTTACGAACTGTTACTTGATGGCGTTCAATTAGTATCACTTCTAAATCAAAAGGCTTATCGCCCTTTTTACAAATTTCAGTGCGTCCATCCTGTATTAGAATAGCCATAGGCGGGCTGCCCCATAAAATCCCCTGTAGCTTGGCTTCGGGTGCCTGGACCACTCTTAGCACCTTTTTGATGGGAGCGCTGGGTGGCTGAGCGACTTTCACAGGCTTGGGAGCTTCAGCATAAAGAAAGGACTGAAAAGCATCCCGCTTCAATGTATCAGATAATGGATTTTTTTTCTGAAAAAGAGAAATATTATTTGCATTCATAAATGCGGATTCTGCTACTTCGATGCCTCCTTTTAGGCTAAGCAAAGGATAGAC